>JBAZUT010000001.1 GCA_041661265.1 Candidatus Paceibacterota bacterium
TTTGGATCTCTTGTGCCAGGTCTCCCTGCTTCTCTTCTTCCGTCTTCTGTTCTTCGGGGGTGAGATCCTCTATGGCCAGGGTCTTGAAAGTGAGGTTGTCGCTCTGGGCGAGATTGCCGGAGGAATCTTTGGATGAAACTTTATAATTATACAGTTTATCCCCCTCAAGTTGATAGAGTATAATGGTATGCGTTTTGAGACTATCCTCATGCATTCCTGCAATACTGCCATATTTATTGTCAGCTCCATAACTTACGATCGAATCTGATTTCTCATTCGTCTCCCAGCTCACTGTGGCGGAAGTTGCAGTGATCTCTGCGATCTTGATGCCGGAGATCGTAGGGGGAGTGGTGTCTATGGAGATCGAGGAACCCCCTCCGCAAGAAACGGTGGGACATTCAACAACGGTTCCGGCCGTGGTATTGAATGAGTATTCTTCGCTTGTGGCGGGATTTCCGGAAGCGTCAACGCTTTTTGCCCGGAAATAATATGTAGTGCTGGCAGAGAGGCCGGAAAGCGAAACGCTATGGATCAAAACCCTTTCCGTTGAATTTCCCTTGGAGGAAGAATATCCATCGGTGGTGACGCTTGTAACGGTTCCGAAGTATATGTTGGAATCGGAGCTTTCGGTCGTTGACCAGGTTACAATAGCGGTGGAAGAAGTGACGGAGGTCACTGCAGGGCTCTGGGAGAAAATGGGAGGAGCGGTATCGGTTGAGGCTTCGGTAGTGAAAGTGCCGACTGCGGTTGCAACCTGATCCCCGTTCCTTGATCTCGCCTGGTAATTGTGAAGCTTGGAAGGAGCGAGCCCGGACAGCGTTATGCTGTGGTCCGTGGTGCTGTTCTTGGTTATATCCCCTTTCTCCAGCGGATAAGCGGGAGTCGATCCCGTCTCTCCGTAGGCAATGACGGTATCGGAAACAATATCCGTCGTCCAGGATATGGCAAATGACGTGGCTGATATCCTTGTTGCTGTCGGGCCTGCCGTTATGAAAGGCTGCGTTCCGAGCGCCGCCGTATCGGTCGTAAAGGTGTAAGTCGCATCAAGGTCTCCTTTGCTGTCAGAGTTTCCGGAAGAATCAAAAGACTTGACCCTGTAATAATATTTCGTTCCGGGAGTGAGGCCCACCAATATTACGGAATGGTTGCTGGCGCCGTTCGTATATACAGGCTCCGAGTCTCCCTGGGTCTTGGTGTAGGTTGCAGAGCTCAATGTTCCCGTGTCCGGACCGAAATCCACCAAAGATGATGACGCTTCGGTCGTATCCCAGGTTATGGTGGCTGATATGGTTTCGCTTCCCGTTGTAAGCACATCAACAACAGAGTTCGCGGTTATGGTCGGAACTCCGGAATCTCTGGCTTCGGGAATAATGACAGTGAGAATATTCGATAAGCCTGATTCATTGGGGATCTCATCTGAAACCTTGATCGCGAAGTAATATGTGCCTGCAGCCAATCCGGCAACGGTCATACCTTCCGCTGTTCCCGCTATCTGGGGATTGGGCTCATTGTCTATTTGGGTGGCCGTGCCCCAATTCGTATCGTCTATGGTTGCGGTTGAATACCTGAGGTCATAGCCGGTAGCAGTTCCTGTGCCTGTGTTATCTCCCGTTGAAGTCCAGGAGAATGCCACATGATCAGGCTTGAGGTTGTCAGACTGAGGAGATTTGATCGCAAGATCGGTAATGGCGGAGGGGGAAACAATATCGGAAGTTGTCGTAAAATAGTAGCTTGCTCCGTTGACTTCCTTAAGATTTCCAAAAACATCCCTTGCTTTCAAAGAATAATAATATTTGGTGTTTGAAGTCAGCCCTTCAAGCGTGACCTTTCCTGAAACTCCCGACGAGAACATGGAAGGATTGGTCGATTCTTTATTAATGAAGCTTAGAGGAAGAGTGTCTGACGCTTCATAGGCAACCGAAAGAAGGACGCTTCCGCTCGAATCCGTTCCTGAAAAAACGAGAGATGCGGTATTATCGGTTATCTCCACGACATCATCATTTAAACTATGCGAAGCGGGACTTGATCCTCTTGCAATGCCGGATATTGTATCGGCAGTATTATTCTTGGACGTATAGGAAATGTGCTCATCCCCTATCTGGATCGTGCCCGAGCTTCCCATAAGATCGGTTGAGGTGAGAGAAATATCCGAAGTACTGGAATTATCAAGAGCCTGATTCAATTTGATGCCATAGGCTATCGTCGGATCGGTCGTATCTGTCTGGTCTCCGGCAGTCTCAAATTGGAGATATGGAGAAACATTCGGATAGGTTTTTGTGTTGGGAGTTGCAGCAGCATCCGCAGAGACGACCTGATAGTTATAGAACCTTCCGGAGGCCAGATTGGCATCAATAATGACATAATGTTCGGTAACTTTCTCGGTCTGCGTTGCTGTTGAAAATCCGGTTGCGGGATCCACAGTAAAATCATCCAGTGTGGATTCAACGTATTTCACTTGTGAAGTGGAAGCCTCGTCCGTCCTCCAATAGACAGTGGCATTGGTTCTCCCCGGAGTGACCGTAGGACCCAATGTTATGCTTGGCTCTTGGATATCCGGAACCTGAGCATTGGTTGTAAAAGTGTGATATGGATCGGTCGGAGGATTGAGGGGATGCTCCATGAGATTTCCCGCGCCATCCGCGGAAAGCACCTGGTATTCATAAGCTGAATCCGATGTCAGGCTGGATAAAGCGACTGTGTGCAGATAGTCCGAACCGGGAGTAACCTCCGTTACAAAAGCAGCATCGTCTTTGTTTACGGAGCCGGCAATGGAAAATTCAGCCGCACCGATTCTGTATTTAACCAGAGAATATGATCTTTCATTTGTGTTCCAAGTGATCGTGGCCGAGTTTGTCGATCCGGAGCTTACGCCATCCGGAGCGGGACCGGAGATCAGAACCGGCTTCGTGCTGTCCGGATCAGTGGAAGTGCCGAACTGCAAAAAGGGAGCGGCGGAAGGAGAGGTTGCAGTGTTCGGCGTTGCGGCATTATCGGAAAATATCACCTGATAATTATAGAACTTGCCGGAGGAAAGATTGGTGTTTATTATCACATAATGCTCGGTAACTTTTTCAGTTTGCAGGGCCGTAGAGAATCCTCCTGCGGGATCAACCGTAAAATCATTTTCGGTCGATTCGATATAGTTTACCATGGAATCCGATACCTCATTCGTCTGCCAATAGATAGTGGCAGTATCTCTTCCCGGAACAACGGTGGGTCCCGAAGTCACAGAAGGAGAAGTGCTTGTGGTAGAAAAAGTATAATAGGGATCGGTCGGAGGATTATTGGGACTCTTCATAAGAAGGCCCGCCGCGTCCGCAGAAAGAACCTGATATTCATATTGCGTTCCCTCTGCAAGTCCCGTGATATCGACCGTATGGCTGAAATTGACCGAACTGATCTCCTGCACGAAATTGACATCATCCTTATCGACTGAGCCTGCAATAAAGAAAGGAGAAGTTCCTGCTTTTCTGTATTTCACGATGGAATATGATCTTTCATCCGTATACCAAGTTATTCTTGCAGAAGTATTGCTATTATTCGAATCAACAGGAAGAGGAGAAATGAGGCGCGGAGGAGTCGTGTCTCCGATTGGCGTCTCTCCGATGCTGGATCCGTCGGGTCGGGCGGAAACTACCGAGGAATATATGGAAATGCCGTCGGCATCTTCGGCAGTTACTCTGTAGTAATAGTCAGTCGTGCTGTTTAAGGTTCCGGGAGTGGCGCTGTCCGCGCAATTTCCGTCTCCCTCGTCGTAGCAATAATTGGTTGAGCCGCTATTGATCGTGACAAAGGGAGACAACCCATAGTCGGCGCCATCGGTAGAGCGCCACACGTTATATTTGGTCGCACCCGACACTATCTCCCACCAGACAACAAGGCTGTAATCGGAATTAGGAACAACTGTTATGTCGGACTTGTTCATCCCTTTCGGATTGGCGGGTATGGTCACAAACTTTATCGTCGGATTTTCGTTATTGAAATTATCCTTGGCCTGAAAGCATACAGTAGCTATATTGGTTGCATCAAAAGAAAGAGTCCAGACTCTGGTGGCGGAAATAGCTTCCCAGCCGGTAGCGGAAGGATCGCTGGCAAGATCGGTGGCACAAGTTGAACCATCGATATTGGAAGCATTGGCGAAGCGGACATATTTCGTGGAGCTCTCAGTGAGAGAGATATCCGTAAGCTTATACCCCGAAGCATTGGCATTGATCTTGAAAGGAGGAGTCGCATAGACCGGTATCACGGTATCCACGGCAAAATTGGAGCTATCCGCTGTTCCGACCTGCCCCCCTCCGTTTGCATCGTTCAAAGCTATGCGGACTTTGACATTACTCAGATATATTCTTGAGTTGAGATCAGACGCCGGATCAAGAGTAAGACCGGAAGTGACAATGGGGTTTTCCGTGTATGAAACTCCAGTGACATCCCCTTTTACGGTTGCGCTCAGAGCATAGACCCATACTGTGGTCGGGACCGTCTCATGGGCTACGGCAAGGGTTGTATATCCCACTTCCGGCCACTTGCCCCTTCCCGTTGTCACAGTAAGAACGCCTCCACTATTAGAATCATAGTATATCACCTCGTCCTCGATCATAATGTATCCGGAAGTTTTTAGAACCGAATTGGGATCGCTCACGCTGACATTGCCTGAAGCCAGAACTCCGGCAGTCGTTGTAACTCCGGCATCATAGAAATATTGGATATTGACAGTACCTCCATCCTTGTCTCCGGGCGAGTCGGATAGTCCCGATTCCTCAAAATCAGAGATCTGATAAGAACCGACTACGATCTTTCCAATGTTGCTCGGACTTGCATCGCTGTTCTGGCTCGCAGTGATCGTGTTTTTCACGCAATCTCCGGTCACATCATCAGTAACCCCGACACAAGGCGGAGTGTTTCTTACATAGAGGACGGAAGCATCGGAAAGCACCGGAGTTTGAGACCCGTCAGTCGATTCCAGCCAAGCCTTATATTGCATCCACTGATCATTCGCACCTGCGCTCTGGGTCGAATTTATGGTTTCTCCGGATGAAGTTGTTTCGTAATAGGTCTGCGTTCCTCCTCCGCCGTCGCAGTTCGTCGCGTCCCCCGGACCGCACCAGGATGCCGTTGTGAGCCCCGCCTTGGATGCTGCAGTCCTGATCCTGAATTTGAGATTCGTTCCCGCCGGTTTCTCTCCGAGATTTCCCGACTGAGCATTCCAGGAAAAAGTATTGAGCATGGAAGCGGGGCTTCCTGTATCATAAGGAGAAGAAACCAGAGTCTGAGGAGACACACCGGTATCGGGATAGTGAGTATAGTAAACCTTGAGATCGGAGAAAGTGGGTGTCGATACGCCATCGGAAGAGGTCATGGTTACTTCATATTGAAAATAGCGATGGCCGGCAACCATGGAGCTCAGAGCGCTCAATGCTGAGCTGCTGGCGCCAGCGGTCATAGCAATGCTCTGAGCAATACCGCTAAAAGCGGTTTCGCCTGAACAGGCAGAATCGTCGCAAGAGCGGACTTTGACGGTCATTCCGGTATTCGAAGGAATAGCTGTAGCCGCCGACCACTCGGCAAGACCCCAAGAAAGATCTTTCTGTCCGGTATCGATGATCTGGGAAGTGAAAGTGCCGGAAGAATAATATCCTATGGAAGTAGAATAATAATTTGGTGTCGGTATGGTACCGCTAAAAGAACCGTATTTAGCATATGTTCTTCCTTCACCGCCATTCCCACCGGAATAACTACCTGTTCCTCCGCCTGCTCCGCCTACGCCGCCATTAGCGCCTATACTACCGCTATCAGTGATATTTTGAGCTGTAATAATCAAAGAACCGCCTGCGCCTGCTCCGCCACCACCACCTTTATCCAAAGAAGAAACAGCCGCATTACCTCCATTATTTCCATTGGAATTTATTGAACTACCGGCAGAAATTACTAAATTATTAGAATAAATTACAACTACTCCTCCGCCTTTACCGCCTGCTCCACCAGATGAAGCGGCCCAAGCACAACCACCCGCTCCTGCACCACCAGCCCCGCCACCACCGCCAAAATATGCGCGCGTATTTAGTGTTGAGGAACCAGCGCCGCTAGCAGTTCTTCCATCATTTCCACCACCACCACCACCACCACCCACAATATTACCACCACTACTGCCACCTGTCCCGCCATTGGAATTTGAACCAACGGATCCAGTACTAAAACCAGCCCCACCACTACCTGGAGAACCGTTACCACCTCCTCCTCCACCGCCGCCTTTTGAAGAGTTACTTCCTGAAGTAGCCACACCGCCACCGCCACCGCCATTCCCTAAAGTTCCATCCCCGCCTACTCGCGTTCCACTCCAAACAGAACCACCGCCGCCGCCGCCACCATTGAGACTATTACCCGTGCTAGCACACAAGCCTCCGCTTCCTCCGGTGCCATTATAAGATTCGCCTCCAGCTGACCCGCTAGCAGCACTAGCCGCGGCCGCTCCACTAAAACCTAAACCATTGGCATTAATCCCATTAGCTGCACCTACCGTGACCGTACCAGTTGCCCGAAAAGCCAACACTCCGCCTTTAGTGCCGTTCCAGGCTGTCGAAATAAGCGATGCTCCGGAACTAATCGTGACATCCGTATAATTCGGAACACGCTGAACCATTGTCTTCTGTGTCGTACTATCGCCAAATGTATAGCTAAGAGCGGAGTCTAAGGTAAGCGTGTTGGTATTAATGGCAGTTATCGTCCTAAACTCGTAATTACCAGTGTTACTATAATCGCTGGACGTCCCCTTGAGGTTTATGATCATTATTTCATCATTAACAGCCAGGCCTGTTGGCGTTGAAGACAGCGTAACGGTTGTTGCCCCCGAGTTGATCGTCCCAGTTGTGGAAAAATTAACCGCACTCAGAACCGTGTTCAGCGATGAAACGACCAATGCGCCATCCGCGCCATCTCCTGATCCATAATCATAATTTAATTTTATATCATTTGCATTCACTGTCACATTATTCCAGGTGCTCTCATAATAAATCTTCACTTCGCTTAAAGTCGGGGTCGCGCTGAGATCGGTTTTAGAATTCAAAGTAGCTCTATATTGAATATATCGTTTATTGTTTAAATTATAAAGGGAACCTCCGTTTGTCACCGATGCAAATGATCCGTCTGAGCAATTGGAATTGGCGCAAGATCGCACTTCCATTGTGACCGACGATCCGCCTCCGACAGTTGAGCTGTTGTCGGTCCATGCAATTTTTCCAAAATTCTGATTCACACCCATATCAAATATGCGGGAAGTGAAAGTGCCGGATGAATTGTATAACAAAGATGCGGCATAATAATTCGGACTCGGCGCCGTACCGCTGATGGAAGCATATTTAGCATAGGTTCTTCCTCCTCCTCCCGCCCCTCCCGCATAGCCCGATGTGATGGTCCCGCCACTACCGCCATTGGACGTGATGCTTCCGCTATTACTCAGGTTTGGCGTAAGAATAATAATTGATCCGCCAGCTCCGCCACCGCCGCCGCCTGAATACTGTTGAGAATTAATTGTGCCATTTGTGCCATTTGTGCCATTTGCAGAAATAGAAAAACCTGTCGGAATCGTAATTTGCCGGGCAAAAATTGCTATAATTCCTCCTCCTTTTCCCCCTCCTCCACCGTTTATCCCGCCGCCTGCACAAGTTGTAGAATTTTGACGTGCGCCTCCTCCAGCCGCGCCGCCGCCGCCAAAAATCGCTTTCCTGTAAAGATTAGACGAACCGGTACCATCCGCGGTTAAACCATCATTGCCGCCGCCGCCGCCGCCGCCGCCTAATGCATAAGTTGCGCTATTTCCTCCACCGCCGCCATTAAGAACTCCTCCGTCAACACCATTATTTCCGCCATATCCCAAAGATCCAGCTGAACCTCCTCCTCCTCCTCCTCCTCCGCCGCCCTTTGTGGTACTTGAAGAGCCTCTTAGTGCGCCGCCGCCGCCGCCGCCGCCAACACCGGCGAGTCCGCCTGCTCCTATATATAAAGTACCATAAACACCTCCCCCTCCTCCACCACCCTGTCCGGAATTTCCATCAGTAAGAGAAGTCCCCCCGCTTCCTCCCGTGCCGTTATACGACTCGCCGCCTCCCGCATTTACACCGCAATTTCCTCCGGCTCCTCCCGCAAAGCCTAAAGCATTGGCATTGATCCCATTGGCAGCATTTACTGTTACTGTTCCAGTCGATCTAAAAGCCAATACGCCCCCCTTGGTGCCATCCCAGGTCGAGGGGATGAGAGATGCGCCGGAATTGATCGTAACATCAGTATAATTCGGCACCCGCTGAACCATTATTTTTTGCGTGGTACTGTCGCCATAGGTATAGCTAAGCGCGGAATTTAAAGTGAGAGTGTTGGTATTTATCGCAGTTATCGTTTTAAATTCATAATTACCCGCATTGCCAGAATCCGCAGAAGTACCCTTAAGATTGATTATTATGATCTCATCATTAACAGCCAGGCCTGTTGGCGTTGCAGATAAAGTGACAGCAGTCGCTCCGGCGCTGATCGTACCAGTGGTGGAAAAATTAACTGCACTCAGAACCGTGTTCAACGATGAAACGACCAATGCGCCATCCGCGCCAGTGCCGCCGCCATAATCATAGTCAAGCTTTACGCCGCTCAAAATTTGCACCTTGCCAGACTCCGGAGTTCCTAAATTAAAATTCTCATCAGTCGAATCGGTGGAAAGAGCGGACTTTCCGTTAAATTGCGTATCCGCGGTTTCTTCCACGTTTTCGCTTACGACAGAAAGCTTCAATACTTTATCTTCATTAGGCTGGCCCGAGTTGAGGACGATCGAATCGATGGAGTCCTTGCTCTCATAGGTAGCCCATCCTGTTTTGTTGGAAGCATGAGTCGGATAGCAGACCGAGCCGTCCCACGTTCCATTGACCGCAGTGCATTCTCCGGCATTGGCGGGAGGAGCTATGTCCCAGCCCGCCTGTATCCATGAATTCGTGGCCGCCCTTCCGCTTGGCTTGCCGGGCATAAAAAAATACAGCACGGAACTCGTGACTATCGTGCTTACCAGGATCATAATAAAAGCGGTCTTGCTTAGAAATCTGACTTTTCTTTCCATCTTTTTATATTGACAGAAAGAATTATTACAGAATATCACCGATTCTTTTCCAAGCTTGGAAAAGATGAGAAAATTTTCTGCGCTATCGCCAAAAAGAAGGCAGATAAATCTTACAACCAACCTTGCAGCCTCCAGAGAGTATAGCTTCAGAGAGTCAAAAAACATCAGAACTTTGTTCCCTTCTGTTTTCGACTGCTCTATTTCCTTCCTGATCCTGTCTGTGAGCAATATTATCTTTTCATACAAAGCAAGAAGCCTCATTTTTTTGTTTTGTTATATGCACCTCAGGAATAACAATTAGCTCTATTTATTAACTACAATATATCAGCAAGAAGATGCCTTCTGTTTTTTTTATTTGGGTAACTCATAATAGAATTATACAATAAATTGCAAAATATAACAAATAGGCGTGCTAGTCCACCTCATATTGCATCAAGTAACCAGGTGCAAAGACATATCATGCAAGCGACTCATCTATTTTTTTGGCCCAATCCATGGCCTTTTTCGCATTTTCATCCTTGTTTTTCAGAACATCGACAAAATCCGCCTCACCGATAAATTCATTCCCTTTCAGTTCTTTTTTCATATCTTCCAGCGCTCTTTTCATCCCTCCGCTATGAGAGCAGAACGGTGCTATTTTCTTTCCGGAAAGTTTTGCTTTCGAAAAAAAAGTTCCGATGGGAGGAGAGAACGTGAAAGACCAGACAGGAGTGCCGATAATGATCGCATCATAATCGCCGGGATCCACGGAGAAAGGAAAAAGTTCCGGCTTTTCCTTCATGAACACCTGCCTTCCTCCCCAAAAATATTTCATAAATCCATTTGCGGAGATCTCCTTTTTCGGTTTCAGTTCCATGACATCTGCGCCAAGCGCTTTTGCAACAGCTTCCGCGATGAATTTGGTGTTACCCTCAAGCGAATAATAGACTACCAGTTTTTTCATATTTTTTCATTATGGATTATTAAAGCCACCGCGCGACGGCTGATCGCTGCCTGCATTTATTATAACACAAAACGCATCAAAATTGATGCGTCAAATCCAAAGTCCCAAGAAACACGATCCCTAGAACAACTTATCAAAATCTCTCGAATATTTTCCCATTTTTTCGATCATTATATCCACGATCCCGCTCTTGTAGATCTTGTCCTTATATGCCACAGTCAATGCCAGAACCGCAAGAAGAATAAAAACCATAACTATAAGCAGGTCCCTTTTCTTGTTCAAGTTTTTTCTTATCAGCATTGGCATGTCTCTATTTGAAAAATAAAGAATTGATGTGCTTGGCAATATCTTTCGATTTCAGGTTCTTTCCACCGTCCAAAATCTCTCCAAGAACGAACGTGTTGAGCATTCCAATAAGAAGATGAGTCGCCATGTTGCTCGAGATGGAATCTTTTTTTCTGAGAACGAGAACGTCCTTGACTATGGGCTCGAATTGGCCCGCTATCTCATCCTTTTTTCTGGAAATAAAATCCACGATATTCTCATCTTCCTTGGCATATTTCTCATTCGTAAGCTTTGCAAGGTCTTTTTCCTCAAGGCAAAAATCCACATAGGAAGTTATCGCCTTGCAAAATTTTTTCTGGACCGAGAAATCCCCTTCGCTTATCTTTTTTATCATGCCGGAAAATTCGCTGAAGGCTCCGTCGATCACTTCCAAATAAAGCTTCTCCTTGCTTGGAAAATGATAATAAAGCGCGGCCTTGGTCATCTCGAGAGACTTTGCGATATCCGACATCGAAACCCCGAGATAGCCGAACTTCGAAAACAGCTTTTCCGCCACATCGACTATGAGGTTTTTCGTCGGCGACGACTCTAGTTTTTCCGAATTAGGATCCATATATGTAAATTTCTTATTACCAAAAAAAGGGAGATCGGAGAATTTTATTATTCTCTCATTCTACTTCCGGCACGTTTGCCTTCTCCATCTCCGCAATTCTGCGTTCTACTACTCCCATAAATTCTTGCTGCGTCCTGGCTGCTTTTACTTCCGGCTCATTGAAGAACTCGGACATTTCTGCAACCAACGTTGTGAATCTGTCTATTCCTTGGAACATTTCTTTCCTCTTTTTTTGTTTTACTTACTTACCGTTCGGTAAGTAGCTATTATCATCGTACACCCCGGACATTATCTGTCAAGGCAAAATATGAGTGAATTATTCGAATTTCTTGTAAAAAAAGCCATTAAGATAGCATTCTATGCTTCTTTCGCTTGCATCAAAATGGGGCATGGGAATGTTCTTTGGGTCCGCCCAGATCCATCCCTCGCATTTCTCGGGTTCCATGATCCGTGGTTCTCCTGAGAAATCTTTAGCCAGAAGGACAACGGAAATATAGTGCACTCCTTCGTTCCTGTATGTTTTCAAATTATTCGTTACGGCGATCACTTCCGGATGCGAGATATCCATTCCGGTCTCTTCCTTGATCTCCCGAATGGCGCAATCCTCGAACGTTTCCCCGGCCTCAAGCCGCCCTCCGGGGATCGAAAAGAACGGCGCATGGCTCCCCTTTCTTTTCCCAAAAAGAACGTTTCCATCTTTGTTGATTATAATGACGCCAATGCCGACGCCGGGCCTCGGTTTATCTTTTTTCATAATAAAAAAGTTACGATTTATTATTGTCCATAAAGGATATGCTTTAATATTATCAAAGTTCCGGCTTTGTTTCAAATTACCGCCGGAAATAAGGATCACATCCGCATTGTAATACTATTACGGCATGTTCCGTCTTTACCTTGAGTGGATAAGATCAGCATTTACGGAATGCCTGAATCATCGATAGATGCTATAATCATATCATTGCCGAAAGATAAAAATAAATATGAACGCAATGGCGCAAAAAAACACAGCGTGGATGGTGATTTTGTTCATGACAATTCTGCCTGTTTTGAGATGGGCCCAGATCTCCCCCCTGGAATACAGATTCCTGGATTTTGGCGCGACCATGGGAAGTGCCGGACAAATTACTGCGCTCATGGGCATGGTCTTGTTTTCCATAAATCTCATTCTCTCCGGAAGGTTCAAGGTTCTCGATAGATCCATGCACGGACTTGTTGATGTTTACAACAAGCACCACATCGTCGGCGCGATCTCCTTTTCCCTACTCTTGTTCCATCCCCTGTTTCTGGCTCTGAGATTTATGCCCATATCTCTCCGGGAGGCGGCGCTATTCCTTCTTCCCGGTCAGAACCAGGCTATAAACTACGGCATAATCTCGCTCCTCCTTTTTATCCTGCTTATAGTATTCACTTTTTTTGCCTCTCTAGGATACAAGCGCTGGAAAATTTCGCACACCTTTATGATCCTGGTCGCTTTCTTCGCGATCCTGCATTCATTCAGGACGACAAGCGATGTATCACGGGATCCATTGTTGAGATCTTATATATTAGGATTGGCTTTCATTGGGTTTGCTTCTGCGTTCTATCAGGCATTTCTCAGCAAATTCATCCGGAAAAAATATATTTACGTCGTGGAAAAAGTATCCAAAGTCGGTCCGGGGATCGTCGAGATCGAAATGTCTCCGAAGAACAGACGGATGACCTTTGAAGCGGGACAATTCATTTTCATCCGTTTTTCAAGCAAGATCGTCGGAAACGAGGTCCACCCGTTCTCCATTTCTTCGGGAGAGGACGATCCGAATTTGTCCGTATCGATAAAATCACTTGGAGATTTCACAAAAAATGCCGCCGGCATCGAGATCGGAAGCGAGGCGGCGATCGAAGGACCATATGGCAAATTTTCACGCAGGAATTCTGCGAGCAAAGATCAGATCTGGGTGGCGGGCGGGATCGGCATCACTCCGTTCCTCAGCATGGCGAGAAGCCTGAAGGATGACGATTATAGGATAGATCTTTTCTACAGCGTGAAAAGCGTTGAGGAGGCGGCATTTCTGAACGAACTCGAAGAGATCTCAAGGTCTCATCCCGGATTCAAAGTGATAAGCTGGATCTCCAACGACAAAGGATTCCTCAGCTGCAACGCGATCTCGGAAATAAGCCTGAATTTTTCGGATAAAGACATATTTCTCTGCGGCCCCCCTGTTTTCATGGAATGCATCCATGCTCAGCTTATTGGCCTTGACATTCCGGAATCAAGGATCCACTGGGAAATTTTTAATTTTTCTCCAAAATAAAACTATGAAAAAATTAGTAGGCGTTTCGCTCTTTGTTTTTTGGGCATTTGTTGCGGCGATCCTGACCGCAGGACTTGTCTTTTATCAGAACAATAAAAATTCTCCGGCTGGAAATTCCGTCCTCCCCTCCGGAGCAAGCGACCCGGTCCAGGAAGAACAAATAACGCTTGATGCGGCCGAGATCGCAAAACACGGATCGACCCAGGACTGCTGGCTTCTGATAAACAGCAAAGTTTACAATGTTACAACCTATCTTGGAACCCATGCGGGCGGAGTGGCGACCATCGCTCCCTATTGCGGAAAGGAAGCGACCCAGGCCTTTGCCACAAAAGAGACGGGATCCTCCCATTCTTCATATGCGAATGAGCTTCTTGCTTCGTATTACGTCGGAGATCTGAATCAAAAGATCGGCGCGCCTCAACCCGGACAGAATACGCAAAACGCGAACACGCCTCCCCCGCCGCAACCAAATCCCTCCGCCGCAGATCCGGCTCCGAAACCTCCGCCGCCCCCGGTCAGTCAGACGTCTCTCAATGCCGCCGAGATCGCAAAGCATAATTCAACGGGCGACTGCTGGATAATTATCAGCAGCAAAGTGTACAACGTCACAAGCTATCTTCAAGCGCATCCGGGCGGAGTCGGAACAATCTCTCCTTATTGCGGACAAGATGCAACCCAGGCATTCCAGGGAAAAGGGCATTCTTCTTATGCAGACAGCCTGCTTGCTTCATATTACATCGGATCATTGAATCAGACCGTTGACACTCCCGTAATACAGCAGAATGTCCAAAACACCAACAACACTCCTCCTCCGATCAACATACGAGGAGACGATGACGATGACAATGACGATTAAAGATACGCCACGCACTGCAAAAACACATACGACTTATGTGTTTTTTATTGACTAGAACCGGTTTTATGCCAAATGCGAGGATTGACTTTAAATTGGATATATGCTAAAATAGCATGTTATCGGTTATTTTACAACTCCCGATAATGCCAGTTGCATGGTTTAATGCAACGAAATGCACATTTATATGCAGGAGAGAAAAATATGTATCTGAAGAAATATACAGAAATACTGAAAAGATTACGAAACGATCCTATGATAAATCCGTCAGCCGGAGATATCGCGAAGCTATGTCCGCACCTGGCCGCAGAGGAAATAGAGAGAATGTTCAATCAAAGCGATACTATGTTCATCGCCTGTCCGAGCTTAAAGGTTCGGGGCGCATTCCAGATCATCTATCTTGAACCGGCCGCAAAGAATCAACCCGTGACGCTCAGATGGGGCCATACGGGCAAGATCAATTATGCTCCGGAATATCCATATACGGCGGAAGCGATTAAATTTGCCGAAGATAACTGGGGAAAATATCTGATCGATGATAGCTGGTCGGAAGTCGCCGAAGTGAGGATAATGGATCCGACAGATCTCGTATATGGCGAGCTCTATCCGGGAGGCGCTCCTAAAAATGTAATGACCATTATCGCCATCATGAGCCAAAGAAGCGAAGTGATGTCCCGCGACCATTCGCGTCCGAGAAACAAATTGTTCGATGAAGCGATCATCGAAATGTCCACCGATCCTCTGATATCAGAAGAACTGAAAGACGGACGCCACCCGTACACATATTATTTTTGCGGATTTTGCGGATCGGGATTCGAACCTTCATATTGTCCCGGATGTGACAACGGATTTGAGGGAGGCTACTTTGAAGATCGTGCTTCAAGAATGGCTCTGCCGCCAAAATTGGCGGAGTTTGCCAGACAGAATGGACACGTCTTTAAAAAAGACCCCAAGATAGCCCTGGAGAAGGAATTGAAAGGATTCAGAGAAAACAAGTATTATTATTGGAGAAAGTAAAGCGGCGATATTTTTTGCCGCGATATAAATGCCAGTTGCAACGAACAGCTGGCATCTTTTAATTATCATTCAAATTTCAATCGCACAGAAAATATGCAGGATAAACTGCTTGACAAATCATGTTTGATGTAATATAATGCATCGTTTCAAGCTGAAATACAGACATCAGAAGCTTGCAAACGAAAAGATATATCAGGAGAGATTATTATGGATATGAATCCAATATTGCACATAGTATATGCGATCTTGATCGCCGCAGGTTTTATCACGATGATGTGGTCCTGGGCGTCCAGCGAGGGCGAACGCATTTCTGATGAACAAAGAAAGTTTTACGGACGCACATTCCTGGCAGGTGCCGGTCTAATATGTGTCACAGTGGTATATATCTACCCTGCAGCTTTGGGTGTTATAATCACAATAGCATCATTAGTCGGGCTTGCATGGTTCATGACAAACTACCATATGAATAAAGATACGGAAGAGCGCCGCCGGATAGACAGCGCGATAATAACAAGATGCCACGCAGCGATAACAGAAATAAACCAAAGAAATAAAGCAACAAAGGGATGAAAGAGCATCCTCTTTTTTTATCTTAATAGATCACATTCGTGTTTGAGAGAAACCGTTTCAACTCATTGAATAATTCGATGGCTTGACAAATTACGTTTATTACAATAGAATGCGATGTTTCAGGCTGGAATATAAATATTACTGGCTTGTGAACAAAACAAATGTTTACTGGGATAAACAAGGGAGAAAAAATATGGCAGTTCAAATGTCTATACAAATTAATGTGAAAGAGCCGGAAGAGATGAGCAGACTTTCCCGAGCAGCTGAGACACGATCGTGGACATATAGTGATTGGCAGGCCATCGAAGAAGCAGAAAAACATTATGAAGAAGAGATCATAGAAGCCATAAAAAGAAAAATGGAAACCGTCATAGTGATTCCAGAAAGTGAAAATGTACTTATCTACAGACAGCAAGTCATTAGCGAAGACAAGGAACGGTCCTTGGAAGACGCACTAGACTTCATGGTAAACATGGCATCAAGATCAGGACGAAAAGTTTTGAGCCACAGTGTGGCCTATGAACCAAAAATCAATGATCCGCTTTCAGGCTGGGATTCAGCGCCAAAATATTTCTATTGTATCACCATGATCCTCGCTCCAAAATAAAAAACATCGAAAACCGCCTGGAATGATCCGGCGGTATTTCTTATACGCAATTTTGATATTTAATAAATAATATTCGTATTCGGGAGAAGCCGTTTCAATTCATTGACGCTGTCCAGGGAATATTTATTATTCGATATGTCCAAGGTCTTAAGATTGTCTTTGAGATTTGCGATCTCATTTGGAAAAGTATCAAGACCGTTATAGGAATAATTCAGCGTGGAAAGATTCTTGAGTTGTCCGATCTCCGCCGGAATGCCGGTCATGCTGTTATATTGGACATCCAGGATCCTCAAATTGGACATTTTCCTTATTTCCCCGGCAAGCGATCCCTGAAGTTCATTGTGATCGAGATACAGCTCCTCGATGTTCGAAAGCCCGCCGATCTCGGAAGGCAACGACCGGAGTTTGTTGTTGGAAAGAACGAGCTTCGTCACCTGGGTCTGGCTCAGTGTTTCTTTCGGGATCGAGGTTAGATCCTTTCCGCTTAAATTTATTTCCTTCGCGCCGCCGACACCGGGAATATTCGGAATGATACTGGCTGGAGTTGTCCGCATTGTCCCCAAAAGATATGCAGAAGCAACAACCAGAATGGCGGCGACCGCGATCAGCAAGATCGATGTTTTTGTCATGTATTTATAATAATTATTAACGAATTATGAACGGGTCAATCTATCTTCGCAAAAAGAACGACATAGTTCTTGCCATATGCTTTGGCACATCTGGGACAGGTGGTGTATGAAAAATAAAGCTTCTTCATTTCTTTCCCTTTGTTTTTCACATAGTCCGCCATATCCTGCGCCCATTTCCCCGCATTGCCATAGGGGCCTTCATATACCCTGGTAAGATACGTTCCGGAAATTCTTGCCATCTCGCAGCCCGGAACTTCCTTGGCCACATCTATATAGACGTCCGCACCCCACAAAGATTTCTCATCGGTAAGCATCAGCTGATGCAAAGCGGAAGCATCCGCGTCATTTATTGCTTCCATGTTTTTTACGATCACTTTCCCCATGTTCAACGGAATGTGCAAAAAACACGCGACATGATCTTTCACGAATAATTTATCTTTCCAGACTATTTCCTTCTCCTGCCAGGGTGCGGGATCGAACGGTTCGCAGCACCCGGTCGGTTTGATAGTCTTACTGACACTTTCCATATTTTTAATTTAAATATTATTTATCTTTTTTGTCCGCAAAAAGAAAAACTGTCCCAAGGGCCGAAAAAAGCAGCGCTTCCGGAAAATTCCCCTTTTGAACCGCTTCAATGAGCGCAACTCCGAAAAACAATATAAAAACCGCAAAATTCTTTCCGATCTTGATCTTTACCATATTTTTGTATGTTAGTTATTTTCTCTTTATCAGCATGTCGCTATAGGAATCGGCAAGAAGATCTTCTTTTTTGATGCCAAAGAGCTCAAGGTAGCGGTTGCACTGCTCCAGCAGTTTCTCCCTGCCTATCTTCCCGTCTTTATCGGCAGCCTCGATCTCGGCAAAAGTCCCAAGACCGCTGACGTCATCCAGATGGAATTTCACATTATCTATATAATAGATCTCCCTTTTTTTGTCGACTACGACCAATTGTCCCAGAGACCTTGAAAGAACCTCTTTCAGGCTTGATCGCGGATCGGAATCGAACAGGATCGTGCTTGACTCCTTGGGGCCCTTTTTGTTCTCCCGTTCGTAATAGACAAGATGATTCTCAATATCCCCCTCCCGCAATTTCAGCCTCCCTGAGTTCACATTGAAATATGTATCGATCTGATGGTCGATCCCCTTGAAATCCGCATTATGCGAATTCAATATCTTCCTGATCTTGTCCTGATCGGAGCACTTTGCCTTTATTTCTATATTCAAATACTTCATTTTATTTATTTTTTTATCTTATAATATTCGGAAGTTCCCTTCAGATCCCGGCAGAAAAACCTTCCTTATGCCTTCCGTCGCAAAATGGCCTGTTCTTCGACCTTCCGCACCGGCAAAGAGTGACGCGGTTCCGGACCTCGTAAACCTTGCCATCCGACCCCTCGACGGGAATGCCTCCGCGCGCCCAGATCGGACCGCTGACACCGGCCTCGGGATCTTCGACAAGCCCTATGGACGGCTTGAAGTCCGGCTCAATGGCTTTCTTCGTTTTTTTATCCCAAGCCACAAGGCGGCCTCCCGGGCAATTGCACGCCTGTTCCGTTGCGAGTTTTTTGGATCCGGGATCATCCGATTTGGCTGTCAGTTCCCACGTCCCTTCAAAGCGGTCGCAGAATCTTGCAGACACGCAAAGGTCTTCGCGATCCGTCAGCACAAGATCAGGCCCTTCAAGCTTCTCGGCGCAGTCAATATATTTCTTCCTGCTGGCCGTTTCCGACCCGTCAAATCCCACTTTCTCATGAGTTTTGTCGCAATAGGGCATGTCCCCGGACCTTCCGCAACGGCAAAGATAATATTCTTCCTTGTCGGGATAGCGCCTGCCCTCCTCCCACTCCTTTGAGTATCCGTGCTCGTCCGCGATTATGGTCTGCTTTGACATCGGAACGCCTCCCGTCACCTTATAGGGACCGTTTTTCATAATCTTTATTCTCGGATCTTTTTTGTTATTTTTTTCCATATATTTTAAATTATATGATAACAAGTTTAAAATCTTTTATTCTCCAATTCCCTGATCGCATCGCCCGCGATCCACTTTGCGGACCGGGAATCCGATCTTCTTATTTCCTTTGCAACCTTCAGAGCCTCCTTGTTCAGAGTTCTATTTCTCTTTCCGATCTGGCGGAGCGCCCAATTGACAGCTTTTTTCACAAAGTTCCTTTCATCAACGCATTCTTTTTTTATGTATGGAAAAAAATCAATGAATGCGCCGTCATTCGCAGACTTATCATGCACCGCAAGAGTCGCCATCAGCACGAACCCGGCACGTTTCACAAACTCTTCTTTTCGTTCGCTCCACTCGGCCGCCTTGTCATATGCGAATTCGGTCCTGTCAAAAAGGTTTCCACAGGCCTGGTCGCACAGGTCCCAGGACTCCAGATCCGAAACCCAGGACTCCATCTGCGCCTCGGTCACCAGATCCGGATCATCGACAAGCACGGCAACGATCCTTGCTTCATGGATCTTTGAATTCCAGAGCTTAAGCGCCAGATCATGGCGATATCCGGAAACGTCTTTTTCTCTCTTCGCTTCTTTTTTCACCGTCCGGGCAAGGTCCCTCAGATACGGCATACCCACACCAAGAGTGTTCTTTGAGCTGATGCCGAACCTCGCCATTCCCTCAACGTTCTTCCGGCTCCCATTGGCTCTAAGTTTTGAGATTATCTCTTTGCAATTCATATGTTTCATTGAAGATTATCGAAAAAATTGCATCTTGAAGCCGCATCCAGATCGTCCGTCTCTCCTATATAGATTTCAGTAAATTTCGAAACATCCAGCCCATCAATGCCCACATGGCAGATAATGCCGCCAGAAAGAAAATATTTCAGCGGTCCGTCCGAGAAAGTGCCGTTCGGGACATTCAGGCATACCGTATCTATCCTATTGTCTTTCAGAAGTTTCCTGATGCCGCCCAGCAAATTTTCATATTTATCCGAGATCAGGAGGTCATCGGGAAGCCATTTGCAGCTCGCACAGGTCGAAACTTGCGGAAATTTTTTCTTGAACGAAAGCAGCCTTCCGAGGTTTGACCACTCCGTGAGATAATCAGGCTCCCCTTCCCTGCGGCTATATCCAAACCTCAATTCCTCCGCAAAAGAATGAACCAGACATTTTTGCGCACCGATCCTGGAAACCGTTTTTTCGACGACCGGCCACGCATCAGGATGTTTGCAATCGATAACGACAGGGATCATTGCTTTCGAAACCAGACCCACAGCTTCCCAGATGGGCATGGAAACGGCCCGAGCTTCCCCGCTTTTTTCATAATATTCTTCCGAGTGGCCGAGATACGGTTTTCCCGAACCGTCCACGCATACATCAAGGTCCATGCTCTTCTTCTCGCCGATCGCCTTCCGGACGATGTCTTCGCTTGCCGAATATGTGTGAAAAAGCGTGAAAGGCTTTTTTGAATCAAGTATTTTTTTTGTAAGAGACATATTATATAGAGTTATTCTCGACATATATATGATAACATCCACCGGTGTTTATTGGAATATAGTTATCAACACAAAATGCGTATTTTCCCGGCATGATCCGAAAATGCAGCTTGATTTTATTATCGTCGGCAAGTGCCGCTAAAAACAAAAAAGGAAGCCGGATCGATCGACTTTCGGCCTCTATTTAAAATACGAAAACGGAAAAAACTGATCCGCGATCGCTCTATCCGTCGGATAATTCTTTTTTCAATCCGTTGCGTCCCAGATCAAGCCAGTATCCGGTTTCTTCACTGTCATTGCCGTTGATATATTTCTCCTGGTGAGCACCCATGAATTCCATCGCTATGCCGGCTAATGCATACGGATAGACATACTTTCGCTCTTCCTGGGTGAGCGGATTAAACCCGGAATATTCGTCTGAAACCAGTTCCGCTTTATCCCGCAAGGACAAGGAGTCATTCTTGTCATAAAGCAAATTAGCCAGAATTACCGATATCTCCTGGATCCTCGGCTGCCAATTCGAAACTGAAAAATCCAAAATATACATTTTTCCATCGTCGCCCTTTATAATGTTGGCTTTTGTGAAATCGCCATGGACAAAACAGCAAGGCAGACTGCCGGCCGGAATTGCATCGTATTGAGCCAGAACTCTTTCGACCAGCTTGAGGTCATCGGCCTGAATGAACTTCCGAACCTTCTGAAATGTTCTATGGATATTTGGAATAGCCCAGCTGTCGGACAAATATGCAGGGTGATGGTCTATCCTGTCTATCTTGGCAGCCTGTTTAATTATCGCCCGCCGCTCGCTGTCATCAGGGCAGCGGCCCATGTCCAAAAATGTCTTGCCCTCGATGAATTTCATCAGCACCATCGAGATACCGTTGGCAGCGCTGTCCATATACACCACCCCTCCATCGCTCGTTTTTTCCAAAAAGGGATGATTGACCCCCGCATCTATGGCTTTTTTCATTATAGTGCCGTATCGCAAAATGATCACGGGCGTACGTTCTTTGGAAAATATTTTCGCCACATATTTTCCCCCCGATGCTTCGATGGCCACGTTGCAATCTTCATAGCCCATTTCAATCACATAGTAGCCTGCGGGCTTCCCGATCCCATAGGCACCGCAAAGACGGTCTACTACCGGGCCAAGATCTCCCGAGTAATTCAGCCTGTCGGCCGGCGTTTTTTTGTTCATTTCCATGCTCATTATATTAATACCCTATTTTAATATGAATAACGCAACTCTTCAAGGTCTTTCGTAAAAATGACTCCGGGTTGACTTCCATAAAAACCGTGTGTTATTGTTGAGATCGGAGGCAAGAATATGTGCGAAAAATGCAAAAAATGCCATGAAAATCCTGCGATCTCGAGCGGTTTTTGCATCGAGTGCCTGGCAGACGAATGGGGAAAAATAATAGATAGCGGGCATCCGATGATCTCGCCGCAATCACTGATAAAAACCAAGACAGAAAAATGATATCTGTCTTTTTTCTTGCGCCTTTTCAGAATGCTTGGCCGTTAACTCTGCCAGCGGCATTTCTTTTTGAAAATATTCTTCCTGTGTATGCAGATGACAAGCGACGCGTTTATGATCACAAGATATGCCGGAAAAGCGTATGAAGAAAAATTCCAGGTTTTGATCGCAGTGAAACTCGTAAGCGCGCTGAAAAATCCGGCCGAAAAAGCATCCGCCGTTTCCGTTTCGGGATATTTCCATGATTTCACCAAAGTGGGATATGTGGCAAAGAGGTCGCTCACGAGCGCAAATACTATGGCGACCGTCGGTTCTTTGGTTATTCCCCAAAGGACCAGGGCCAGAATTGAAAATAGCCCGCAAAAATAATCGCTTTTTTCCAGTTTCCAATATGATTTCTTATTCGCGAAAGACGCCGCAAGCACCAGCAATGGAGCCAATCCTGAAACAAAGACCGGAACCGCGGCAAGCCCCACTCCGTCCGAGACCGCGGCAAATGCCGCAATAAGCGGAGCTATGGACCAGAGGAGCCACGAGATCCTGTTCGGCTTGGTCCTGCCCTTCAATGTTTGTTTGATATATGAAGCTTTTCCGATCAGCTGAACCGCAACTGCAACAAAAACTAGATTTTCGATCATATAAGTCTTAATAGATAATTACCATGCTGTTATTATCATATAATAGATCCTGTGTATTTGAAAGAGGATATTTTTTCGCCTCACATTTTTTTCTGACGCTCCGGCGGCCGCCGGTTTTCTTCGCCATACACCTTGACAAAACGCATATTTTTTGATAGTCTTTCATTGCAAAAAGGAGGCATTGTTTTTGACAGGAGAAAATATAATAGTTGTCGTAGAAGCGAATATCGGCCGCGAAGACAGAGAAAGCGGAGAAAAAGTCATCAGGGACGCCGCATGGGATATTGTATCCCGCGTATTGATCACGGAAATTATCGGCTTAGTGTCAAAAGCTTCGCTGATTCTCAACATGATCGATGCTCCGTTTAAAGATACGAAAGTGTATGTGCAAACATATATAATAGGCGGCTACCCCAGGGAAGAAGAGGTGGAAGATATAAGAAAATCGTTCGCGAAAATACCCTGGTGCGTTAAATCGCAGATAGTCACGATACCTGAGAAAAATTTAATAAAAATAATCTGAAGGGCCGTCGCTCTTTTTTTTCTATTTTACCCGCCCGATAGATTTTTTTGGAACACATTTTCGCATATGCGATGACCGGCGTTGCACGCCGATCCGCACTATGATAAGGTGAAATTAATAACAACTATGTTTTAATATGACCAGCAATAATAAGATCGAGAAAAAAGAGCTCTATGACGCTTTCAAGGATGACGACGTCAAAGAATACCAAGAAGAAGCAAAACGGCGCTGGGGCGCAACCGATGCCTACAAGCAGAGTATGAAAAAAATCGGAAAACTTACCAAGGCCCAAATGGAAAAACTGAAAAAAGACGGCATTGAACGCACCAGAGAAATTGCCGCCGGCATGGACAAGGGCGTCGGGGACAAAAAAGTGCAGGAACTTATTGCCCGGCACTACCGGGGCATCCAATTTTTCTATGACTGCCCTCTTGAAATGTACCAGAACCTCGGAAAAATGTACGTGGATGATCCCCGCTTCACGGCCCACTATGACAAGCACCGCCCGGGACTTGCTGTTTTCATGAGAGATGCTATCGCATATTTCTGCGAAACAAATCGGAAATAGCTTGCGAATTTGCCGTTCATTGCAGGGAACATATTGAGCGCATTTGTGTGACTACATCCCTCTGCCATTCCCGACCTGATCGGGAATCCATTTAGTACGAAATATTTCAATTTTATTGGATTCCTGCGTTCGCGAGAATGAAAAATTGCACGACAGGTATAGTTTTGGCAACGACCTATCGTATCGGGTTATCCTTTGACATCAATATCTTATTTAAGATAGAATGACATAAATGAATAAAGGAGGTAAAATGCCCAAAAAAATAAACTACATAAAAAAGATCATACAGGAAGCGGAAAGATCCCTGAAGAGAAAGGAGAAACAATCGATCAGCCACCGGATGGACCACATGGAACGGGTCTGGAAAAGGGCCAAAGCAATTGCCATGAAAATGATGGAAGAACTGGATATCGTGATCGATATGGAAGCACTGGAAGCAGCCTGCCGCCTCCACGATCTGGACGAATCCTATGAAGGGAAAAAAGCGGACCATGTGGAAAACAGCATGACGGACGGAGAAACGCTGATGCGGAAGATCAAGTATCCTCCATGCAGAAGGCGCAAAGTCCTCCAGATAGTCTCGGAACATTCCTCGGAGAGCATCAGGACGCCGACCAGCATTGAAGCAAAGATACTGTTCGATGCGGATAAGCTCGACGGCCTTGGAGCCATAGGGATCGCCAGAGTATTCGCGCTGTGCGGACAGCAGGGACTGAGCATCGCCGAAACCGCAAAGTGGTATCGCGCCAAAATACAGAAAGCAATTCCATATATGCAGACGGACATCGGCAAAAAGCTCGCCGCAAAAAATCTGCCATATGTGATCTCATATCTTGAAAAGATCGAGAAGGAGCAGGCGGAACTGGAAGCCATCTAATAAAGATGGTTTATTTTTTTCGGATAAATCAAGGTTCAAAAAAATCCGCCAAGACGTCATGCCGGGTGGTTTTTTTATTTGCTTTTCCGGACTTTTGCATGCCCTATCAGCTTGAGATCGGGAGATTATCGGAAGAAATAAGCTCAAGCAGGGCTCCTTTATTTATTTCCCAATCGCTTTGATAATCTTTCGATATTTCCACCGTGATAGCCGGATTTCCTGTCATCTCCTTGAACCACTTCGTCGCCGTACCCGAATAATCCCAGCCGCCATAGAATTCGTATCCGGTCCTAGCGGAATACCATTTTGCCAAGGCGACGGAAGGTTCACCTGCTTCCGGCGAGATCAGATTTCCGTGAGCGTGGAAAGATATCATGGCCTTCGGTTTATACTGCTCGACAAGATCCCTGATCACGCGACTCTCACTTTCGGAGAATGGCGCCGGACCGGCATAGTTCCCCTCGGGTCCGTATTGCTCCCACAAGGAAGTAGCGAAATTCAGATTCAGATTAACGCCGCTGGCATTCAGCTTGTCTGTCCGGTCCTCATATCCGTCCGGATTGGCAACCGGAATAATGATCAGTTTTTTTGACTGGGAAACAATGTCAGGATCCAAAGAGATCTCCAGCACCAGGCGATTGAGAAGATCGGCCGTGCCCATCTCGTTGCCATGGATCGCCGCAAATATCAGCAGACTGTCTTTTCCCGACCCGATCTCATAGCCCTCAATGTTCTTCCCCTGCTGCGACTGACCGAAAACCTTCTTTTCGATCTTTGTTTCTTCCGGAACTTTGATTTCTTCTTCGTCAACCGTTGCGATTTCATCCGAAGGCGGCCGGATGATATTGTTCGCGAAAAGGGAGTATCCGCCCGCCAAAAATACGAACAAAAAAATTACGAGATAATACAATAAGGAATTTTTTCTTTTTGCATAATATAATTCCATCTTTGTTCCCTTGGAAATTAAAAAGTACTTTTCGTCCCATGCTTATTACATCGGATAACATCGGGATTTTGCATGTATATTGTCAATATATCAAATTACATCCGTCCGGGCAAAAAAAACCCGCGAATTTTCGCAGGTAAATATGCTATTTTTTTTTGAAGTCTCTTCGGCTCAAAATTCCGACAAGAATAATATTATTATGGCTTCAATGAAAGAAGTGATCAATGATGCCTTGGCTCCGGCGATCATGGCTCCCGCAAATCCGTTCAGCAGATAAGCGGCGGATGCCGCCTGAATGAAAAAATGCGCAGGAAGAGCCAGCAGCAGAATAATAATGACTATATTTTTTATGGATATTATCTTTTGGTCGAAATCGAGCTGCCGGCTTACTATTTCCAGAGCGCACCAGAATATTCCGATCACCAGCGCCGCAGCTACTGTAATAATTATGCCATATATTATTGTTACAAAGTTGCGCGAGACTATATAGTCAATGACCAATACTGCGATGATCGCCAATATTATCGTCAAGATCGCAATATTTTTTCCATACAATCGCAGAGACCTTTCCTTCATGTCTTTAAGCTTTCCCTTAATCGCAAAGACCCATTCCAACACCGTTTTTTTATTTTTCTTTTCCTTTCCACTACTCATCTTTTCCCTCCTTAGTTCATTAAATTCAGCCAACACATTTATTCCCTTTTATTCAGGCAGATGCCGGTTTCTTGCTTCAGCCGTACAGTGTTCGCAGAAACGTATCCTCAAGCACGGCACATCGACATATTCTCTCCCGTGCTTCTCACATATTTTACTTGATATCAGCGTCAGTACGGCAGTTCCGGATTTGGCATTCATAATGCCATTATATTTAAAACCATCTTCTTTCAGCCTCTTTAGATACAAATTCGACACAACGCCGTTGCACCTCGGAGTAATTCTGGAGATGTCGAACAGATAAACGCGATCGGGAATGTCCCGAGGTTTAAAAAGAATGTTTCTTTTTTCATCTCCTTTCACATTTATTCCTAATTTTTTCAGAACATGGAGAACTATATTTTTATTCATTACTTTTTTCCTCCCCCTGTTCGCGAAAAATGTTTCGCGATCTTTTTTGAAAGTCTTCCGGTTTTAGCTGATGCCTTTTCTCTTTTTTCTTTCCACTTCCATTGTTCATCTTTTCCCTCCTTCAAGTTTTACGTTATGCGCACCGACGCAATATTACGCATGACACACATTTGAATCTTTTTTTATTTTTTCATCCCGCTGCGAGGCCCCTACCTGACGCATGTTTTCAAATTCCGTTTTCATGTATTTGAATACCCTTTTTGCATGTTCGCAAAGCTTATTATCCAAAGCCCTTCTGATCGCTATTAACAATACGATCAATGAATAAATATTGATCATTGCCAGATCCACGCCTTTGTACATCAGGTAAAATTCGACAGCAAACAAAAGAATGAACAGCCTGATCTCATAGCAAACAAATATAGCAAGCACCAGCGGGTCTATGATCGCTTCAGTAAACGCTGATCTGTTTTTTTTCGTTCTATCATTTACATTATTATCTTTTTCCATATTTTTCCTCCATCTGATTCCTTTCCAAAGATACCGGGATCCCTTCCTTCTCTTTGAAACAGGGAATATAGGCGCAAACAGTGTTTATGCCCATGTTACCTGCTTAAAAGTTTTGGATTGTAAATGTGCAGCTAAGCCCTCGATAATTAATCAGAGTTCTTCTAAGTTTACCTTTTTAAAAGATAAACTTGGAAAAAGTTGGAAGTTAAAAAATCTTAACTTCCATAATTGTTATTTTTTTTAACAACCAACAAACCTTTTTATTATTTCTTGTCTGCAATCTTCCTCGGCAGGTTTATTATTTTTATCTATTTTTTTTCGAAACAACGGACAGATTGAGCATAACTTTTAGGAGTAGCTACAGATGAACTGCCATTTAAACCTATCAAGCCTATTTCATAACTGTATGCCTCCCTCGAAAGGCGGTGCCAATGAGGCACATTGAGATCATCATCGCACCAAAAATACGCGCGATTACCCTGATCTTCAAACACTCTGTCAACGCTATATCCACAGCAAACCTTGATACAGTGTCTCCCTGCAAAAACAATGTTTGGAATGCTTAGCCCATATATTTCCCACTCGTCACTGTTTGGCATAAATTTTCCAGCTCTCCGAGTTTCACGCCTTGCTGCTCTCCATGAAAAAAGCTGCTCTCCTTTAAATTTTCCATGAAGGAATTCGCAAATATCTCCTTCCGGATTCATTAAAAAGCTTTTTTGTCCCAACCACCCCCTCCAGATTTTCTCCCAGCCAGCGGAGTCAACATGGAAATTCCTTTCTTCTAACTTCAATATTACCTTTGTATTTTCATCCATTTCTTTTTCATCTTCTCCTGCCAAAATTGTTAGAATATTCTCTTTCTCTTTGGAGCAGGCAACCTGGACATTCATTATATTAAATGCCCATATTGTCTGCTTCAAAGTTTTTTGTTTTCGTTATTAATTCGATTTTCAAGGTGCGATCCCTGCCTTCAAAAAACGATCAGAGGCAAATAAAAAACCTTCCCATAAACAAAAAACGCTCTTATCACTAAGAGGTTATTCAGGAAAGGTCCTTAAATTTTTATAAAAGACGAACCAAGCTAACCCCTTAATGATAAGGGGTTCTGACGATCCAACTGCACCTTTGTTTCGAACTGTGAATTATACGTCATAGGATTTTTTGATACTAACTTCAAAGTGTATCATACAATTTTGGAAATGTCAAGCCCGGCCAGCACACATGCTACGTTCTATCTTCAACGATAAAAAATCCCCTCGGCGGTGCCGGGAGGAGTCGGTTTTATGTATTGACGATCTTTGCCCGGATATCAGGCCACTTCATGCTGATCCTTTCAAAGATTATTTTCGCCTGGTTGGCGGTTTTTTCCAATAACTTTTTTTCTTCGTCCGGTCCGCTCATGGCGGACAGAAATCCGATGAATCTCTTGTAAATAAATTGTTCTCCATCTCTGGTTGTGGACATCAGCCGGACAAAATATCTGCGTCCTACAATTTCCGTAAAGAACAAATAATTGTCCGAAACGACATTCTGGCTTTTTTGGATCTCGAATGTCGCCATGATCTCAATGGGGTTTCCGTTTTCGATCGCCGCCTGTGCAAAATCATTTAGTGTTTCCGCCTCCGGGGGAAACATATTCCTTATGAACCTCAGTATTGGTCCTATTATTCTATCGAACACATAATCACCTCTTTTGTTGCCTTCATATTAAATGATTGACGGAGTTTGTCAATGAATTCTTTATGGCGGCCTTCGAAAAAAAAACTGCTATCGAAAAAAAAATAAAGGTGATTTATTCACCTTTTATCCTGTTCACCTTGAAAATAAGTATATTCTCGAAATATTTATTCGCAGCCTTTGCGAATCTCTTTGCATCCTTTTTGGAAATAAAGTACATATCTTTGAGCAGATATTCTCCTTCAGTATCTTCATAATTATTCAAGAATAAATTATATGAATTGGACACAAGATAAACATTATTCAGCTTCCTGGAAATAATTCCACATGCAACCAATAGAATCTGCTCCCAGAAAAAGAATACGCCTTTATCATTACCGCCTTTCATTTTCAGCGATTCCATGTGTGATTTTATATACATTTTATTCTTTCCCTCCAGATATAATGGCCAATTTATTTCCGTACCATTTTTATTCAGAATTATTCGGAAATGGTTTTTCATTGCCTCTTTATCGTCATTGGTTGTTTCTTTGTCATCAAAAAATGAGTCAATGAATTCACTGGCCTTTTCAAATAGAGTTTGTTTCTTCAAAGTTTTTTTCTTCATGTTAAAGACCTCCGCCTGCTATTTGCGCAGAACTGGACAAAATAGCATGGAAAGTTCATTTTGTCAACAGTCCATGGCAAAACCAAACGGCTTTTTAAAGCCGGCCATCTTGACAAACAGCAAAAGATGGTGTAGTATCTCGCAGGAGGCTTCGACAATGATCACGCCAGATTTTATAATGGATGCCCTTGGAGCAATGTTTTTTTTGGGCGCGGCTTATTTTGGACTTTGTCTGATATTCAGAAAATCTATATGGAACTATCCGCCTATAGCATCAATGTATATCGCCATTGTGATATATTCAGTGTTTTCCGGGATAGTGCTCATCCTGCAAATAGCTATTTCGAACACAGCTATCATTCTTTTCTGCATAGTCACATTCGTCTGGGGATACATCACCAGCCGCCTGCCGGCAAGAAAAGTAGAAAAAGAAATAATAATTGAAACAAATAAAGGCACCTGAATGCCTTTTTTTTATTGTCTTCAAGCTCGGATCGGATCGAAGCAATTCAGGAAAAGAATATCATTATGATCGAGGTGGAAACGAATCCAAGCAGGATCGAAAGCGAGATTATTTCCGCGGCGAATTCTTTGTCCAAATTCTCCAGCGATGAGAACGTCAGAGTGTTATAGCCTACCGGCGCGGCGGAGGAAAGGAGCACGATCGTCCTCGTCAGCCCCTCAAGACCAAACACCTGCGAGAAGATCAATCCGAGAATGAATCCGAAAAACATCCTGATCAAAAGAACGCAAGCGGCGGGAGCGGCATGTTTTATATTAAGACTGAAATATATCCCGAGCGCCAGCATGACGAGGGGCGTGACCATGTTTCCCAGAAGCTGGAAAAAATCATCCGCCACGCCGGGCATGCGAATGTTGTAAGCGTTGAGGGTGATGCCGATCATAAGCGCCCAAAGAAGCGGAGAGAAAAACAATTTTCTCGATATGCTTTTGGGATCATATCCATTGGTTCCATATTTACAGGCGACATAATATACGAACGTAAATACAACCAGCGCGTTTCCGAGATCAAACAAAGAATATCTCGCCATCCCATCTTTGCCATAGACAGCGATCACAAAAGGAAGGATGAAGTGGGTGTTCATGATCATCGAGCCGACCAGGAAAACCCCAAGGGTCGGCCTTTCAAGACCCAGCTTCCTACCCGTCGCGCGAGCAAGCACCGAGGTGCACAAGATGATGAGCATGGCGATCACCGGAAGATAAATGAAAGCGAACTCAAGCGCGAGGCTCGAAACTGAAACAATGACGAGAGACGGCGCCGCCGCATAAAAAACTATCTTCAAAAAAAGGTCCGCGTCTTCTTTTTTAAAAATGCCGATCCTTTTCAGGATGTTTCCCGATAGAAATATAAGGAATATGGGCGCGATCTTTATTATTATCTCATTCATAGGATTGCAATTTAGCAGTTTCACTTTCTATATCCTAACAAATTTCCGAAGTTTATTCAAACAAAAACGCGATGACGGAGTAATAATTAATGCTTTTTTTAAAAGTACGGATTATTCTATATCTTATTTTGTATAAAAAAAATCTCCCTGCAATATTTTATGATATCGCGAGAGAGATCAAATGTTTACTTATTCCGATTTTGTTTATTCAAACAAAACCTTACGAAGTCTTATCAATTCTTCTTTTGTCAAGTCACCCAGATTCTTGACTTCCAATTTGACTCCTTCAGCAAATTCTTTTTGCCTTAACTCCGACGTTGTTTTCTCTATAGTATTTTTGAATTCCGCCGGAGACTCATATGCTTTTTTGGCTAATTCTCTTGCCTCTTTTTTCCCTACATATCTATATCCTATCTTTAGAGTACCTTGTACTACTGGTGCCGAAAATGCAATAAACTCAAGATACTCCAAATCAATATAATATACCGTTTGGTTCAATACATTATCTGGAATATTTCCTTTTATTAAAACGGAACTTAAGTTTACTGAATTCTCATCTTTAACACTATACTCATAACTAAGGCTATAGTTATATTGAGGATAGGATAGCCTGCTAAGAAGATACATAGGTTTACCGTCATATAAAATTGTTTTATTGAAAGTATAAACTTCGGTCTCAATACCTTTATTTAGTATGTATTTATCCTTAATACTCTCGTACTGGACTATAGCTGCTTCCCAGCTATCCGAAGTTACATTCCTTTTCAATTTTATATCCTTGTTTTCAAGGATGTAATTCAAGCAAGACGAAACCTTCCAAGTCTCTGGCTGTGAATCAACGCCCGAAAGAGTACAGGCATTTCCTTTTATTACCAATGTCATTTCCTCATTCAAACTGTACATTCTCGAATTAGGTACTGACAATATAGGTTTTGATTCTTCAATTTTCTCCAGCTTTACATCGTCGATATAATATATATCTCCTGCCGCTGCTTGGGACGCAAGCCAGAACATTAAGCGTCCGTCATTTACCGCACCGGTAAAACCGGTTGTGGTAAATTCAGTCGTAAATGTCTGCCAGCCAGTGCCAAGATTAACATAATAATCCGGCATATAAGGAGTATATGGCGATGCGTGCTTGATCAGCCTAACCTTTATATTTCGACCTACATTCGAGTAAGCCGCAAAGGTCAACCGATATCGCGTATTCGATTCCAATACTACTCCAGCTTGATACAACTGGATATTTGAACTGTTGCCGGTAATTGCAAGCTTTGCAACATTTCCCGTAACGTTGGAAGGCTCAATACTGAAAGTTCCTGCTTTTTTTGCATAAAATATCCAGGGCAATGTTCCTGATTCAAACCCGCTGTCGCCAATAATATTTACTGGGGTTGGTTCCGGGGTTAGTTCTGGCGTGGGTTCCGGAGTCGGTTCCGGAGTCGGTTCCGGCGTGGGTTCTGGAGTTGGTTTTTCGAGCTCAAAAGTTATCCTCCTATCCGCATCGGAATAAAAGGAATAGGAATCACTTGGCGTGATATTCTGTAGTTTATTTGCCCATGCCCATTCCGGATTATCCATAGCAGGATCGTAGAATATCCATGCGCTATTGGACCAATTATAATGCCAGACTATTACTCCTGTAAGATTTTTAAAAATCTTTGTGCTGGTTACACCTGATTCTTTCGGTGCTTGCCAAACATTTCCATCTGGCACTCCGGTAGCAAGGTTCAATGTTACAGACCATGGCTGGACCGGAGTAATTACCGGTTCAGGAGTTACTTCGGGGGTTGGTGCCGGAGTTGAAACTGCCGTAGGAGCTACGGTTGGCTCCGGAGTTGCTACGGGCTTTTCTTCTAAAGTGACGAATACATCAGAACTACTGAAATCAACTCTTTTTGTTTGAGTTCTATATTCCGAACTTTCAAAAACAAGTAATTTACCAGTATCTCCTTGGCAAACCTCAACCTTAAACGGAGTAGTGCCTATCCAGCCTACATTAAACTCAGTTATATCAATTCCTGACGGACTGGATGAAATTACCAGATATTTGCACTGCGAATACGCAATCGGTGTATCTGAAATAATTATATCCGCAAAGGAGTTTGTAACTCTTTTGACTGTTATATAAATATGCCCGTGAGCCGTATTTATTGCCCCTTCCTGGTAAAATACATCTTCTCCTGAAATGGTTAATGTAACCAAACACCTTTCTCCGCATCCGAAATCTTTTACCACAACATCATATCCCGGATACTGATCTCCTTTGTGCATTTCCACTGCACCAACTGTCGATGGTGCCATCAGAAGCACCATTGCGGCAAATATTATTGCCCTTACTATGTCTCCATTTCTATTCATTTTTTCACCTTTTTTGTTTCTGTTTTTTCTTTACTTACCTTTTTTTGCAACTAATAAATAGCTGCTTTTTGTTTCTTCTCCGCGGAAAATCTGATGACTCTTCCGTTCGACCCATCTATCATGCACCCTCAGAACACTCCTCCATGTCCCTTCAATCAGCAAATTGTAAAGTGCGATAATTGACTCTGAACATATTTTCTCGTCCAGGCCAACTAAACAGATTACTACTTATTGTAAAATTGTCAAGAGTAATGTAATGATTATCATTTAAAAAATGAAAACGGGCAGTTCTCCTAAGCCTATTATTGACATTTTTTATTTTTGGGTTAAAGTTTGAAAAGGAGGCATAATGTCGAAAGAAAAAGTTATCGCGCATTTGAACAAAATGCTTGAACACACAAAGGAAGCGGAAGCTGACGGATCATTGCAGGATAGCGGAAGAACGGTGGCAAGTTTGGAGAAAGCGATAGAAGCGGTCAAGAACAGCAAGGATTTCGAAATATTTTTCTCTAAATTTATTTCATGCAGAAAATTCCCCTGTAAGTGCGTATCATTCACCTTGCTTCACAACAATATCCGCATAAGATCGGATTTTTATTATCGGGGAATCGTATTATGCACAAATCTGAAGCAGAGTACCAATACAAATATATATTGCCAGGGAATCGACGTGCACCCTGATATCTACAAAAACCCAAAGAAGGAACAGCTATATGAATTACTTATGTTGTAGCATGCAGTCTCGCTACAACTTTTTTTATTCACACGTTTCCTTTTGTTCAGATCATATGCGAGCCGGACTATTTTCACAAGCAGCTGGATTGACAAAGCGCAGAATATAAATTAATGTCTATATCACAGGAGGTTTTAAAATAGTCTCGTCGGATCCGTTGATACTCGGCATGGGAATCCTAGCGCTCTTAATTGCAGCATCTCTTGGTTTATGCCTATATAAAGCCAAGAGCATGTGGAATTATCCGTATATTCTGTCGATATATATCGGCGTCATAGTATTTTTCGTTTTTTACGGAATAATGTTCATTGAAGAAATCGAGTTTACATTCGAAATGAATATAGCGTTCTGGGTTATTGCAGGCATATGGGCATTAGTAACGCTGTGCTTGCCATCCGAAAGAAAAAAGGATGAAGAAGTAAACATAACAAGCAAAGGCACCTAAATGCCTTTTTTTTACTTTTCAACTTGTCATTGCGAGACACGGCAACACCGTGGCAATCTAATCCCCTCTTGAGAGGGGCGGGGGTGTGTTGAATTTGAAAAAGACATCCGACACCCTCATTTCGGCCGTCTTGACAAAAGACAAGAAATGAGGTAGTATCTCGCAGGAGGTTGTTATGACAATTGAAGATAGTATAAAGAGAATTCAAGAACTCGCAAAAAAGATCCAGGACGATACATCAATGCATCCGGCCAAACGGAAAGCCATCGTTCAGCATCTGGAAAGCGCGGAGGAATCACTTTTGAAAAGCGAGAGTGATTATATAAAGAAAGAACAGATCATGGGAATAGCAGGCAAATTGACGATAATATTCGTTCCATTGTTTATGATCTGCCTTCTGATCTATAGCTATGGAATTCCGAATTATGTTCCCCGTGAATCAATTACGTTTTTCCGCATAAGCATTGCCTCATTCGCCATCGCGATGGGCAATATGGTAATTGCACCCGGATTATACTGGATGCAACATAAGATTTTCTCACCCAAAAGTGCCTAAAGCACTTTTTTTCTTTTTCATCTGACAATTCCCCTCTTGAGAGGGGCGTAGGGGTGTGTGAATTGTCACCCTGAGCAAGCCTACTGAATTTATCGTCCCAGGTCCATGAAAAAGGGACGTGACACCTTTATTTTTTCCAAAAAAATATAACTATTATTGACACCAACGTCTTTCTTCATTATCATGTCATAGCAAATGCCGATCCGGCAGGAGGAATAACTTGATAAAAAATGTATTGATCAAAACTTCAGGAGACACGAGCGATCTCGCCGCATTCCGGGAATTCGCCATTGAAAAAGCGAAAAGCAATTATGTCGTGGTGATCTGCGGAGGAGGATCCCAGATCAACCAGGCGCTGAAGAATGCGGGGTTCGAGATCAAATTCAACGACCACGGACGAGTGACCGAGACATGGGAAGAAAGAAAGATCGCGCGCGACATTCTTGAAAAGGAGCAAAAGGATCTTCAGGATTCTTTCGTCGGAAAAGGAATCTCCGTCCTGGCTCCCCTTCTTGAAGCCTCTTCCGTGCTCTGTCCCATCAATGGCGACAACATGGTGAAAGCATTCTATCTCGGATTCGACGAGATATATGTCTTCACGCTCAAAGACAGGATCGATGCGAAGAAGGAAGTCTTCAAGAAATATGAAAAAGTGCAGATCGTGGGAATTTGAGGAGGAATATGTTTCTCACGGACATCTTCATGAAGATGGTCATCTTCTTCGGATGTAAAACGGGATTATATCACCTGAGAGCAAAGTGGACCAAGGAAGGGCTGGTTTGCGAAGATTGCGGATATTTCGAAGATAAAGCTGCATATCAAGCAAGCCTGCACTCCGGTGCGGGATAACAAAAATACACGAAAATCGTGTAATTTTTTTAGGTGAAAAAAGCACCTTACACTTTTTTTCCCGAACAAATCCTTTTCGTCTGACTTTCACAGACTCATCAGTAAGCTAAGCTTATAAGGAAAAATGGCCTCAAGATAAAATAAAAGAAGATAAAGTATTTTCATAACAGTAAGAATTATTGTATTTATTAATCTTAAAAACAGCATCAATTTTAAGGTACGTACAAATATTATGTCGCCTGCCATCATCAGTTTAGAGAGGCCATTCTCTAAAGACACAAATTGATAACCCAAATGTGTTTCGGCTATGAAACTAGGATGTATATATTCTAACAAGAAAATAAAAAGATGCAACCATGACTATATCCTTTGAATAATTCGATCTATAATTTTCTGGCCGTTTTTTAATTGATGCTCCCAAATTCGAAAAATTTTCCAGCCAATTTTTTTATAATATTTCGTTACTTCCCTATCTCTTTCAACATTCCGTGCTAACTTTAATTGCCAAAATCTTTTTCTGGTATTTGGCATACTCCCATGCCTTTTGCATCCATGCCAGAAACAAGAATCTACAAAAATGACAGCCTTGTATTTTGATAAAACCAAGTCGGGCTTCCCGAAATATTTTGATGAATTTTTACAGTAACGAAATCCCACTTTCCAGAGTTTTTTTCTAAATTCAATCTCCAGCTTGCTGTCCTTGCTTCGGACTTTAGACATTATCTCGCTTCGCTTCTTTTTTGAGTAAATATCCATATACTTTAGATTGTTTCCGCATTATCCAATCGATTGAATAAATGTGATAAAAGACTTAATGCGTCTAGACAATCTTGTTCCGTATATAAGCCAGACTGTCTCAAATCTTCAGCAGTTTCGTGCGCCTTTGGATTTCTAAAAGCCATCCACATCGCACGAGCCAATAGACCATGTCCTTTGGAAATGTTTTCCAATGTAAGTGGCTTAAAATCTGTACCATCGGGCCGTTTATACTTTTTTGTTACAGATAATATTGGTAGAACAGGAGGCAGAGGCGGGTTTTGTGGTTTCGGCTGATCCGGTGAAAAAGCTTCTTTAATCAATCTAAGATCAACATTACTGGATGCGGTTTTAGCTTTAATCTGATTAACATATTCAGTCACACCCTCCAGTACGGCACCATAATAATCGCTATTTTTATAATAATTAAAGACAATTTTTTTTAAAACTGGATGCAAATTGCGCCAGTGAAAGTACGGATATGGTTTAATTATATTTTGAAGACCCTTTAAACTGCTTACAAGCTTTTCTTCTGTCATCTCAGAATCTTTCAATAAAGCACCGATGATAGGATCAAGATCTTCTCTAATATTTTCAGGTATATGATTTCGCCACTCACCAATACTCATGCCAGTTTTATTTTCTGCCTCTTTTGATCTTATTTCTGCTCTTCTTTTACGCCAATCTTGTTCCAGCCAATTAATAACTTTTCTTAAATAATCTCTTAATTTTAACATTTCCGGATGACCCCAATTTAAAGATTTTCGATCTGTAGCTATAACGTCTTCATCAAGATCATCAATAAAATCTACTTCCAGCCAACCAGTCAAATACGAAAAGAAATGACTTGACATGCTTTCAGAAAAATACTCCGGTAAATTTACCAATTTTTTCCTAGAAAATAAAGTAACTCCACGCATATTAGTTTTTGGTGAAATCGGCGTTTCTGTCGCAATAAGATATCCAGTAACTTTATTTTTTTCTGAATAATCTGATTCGAGTTTAATTTCTTTTGGAACGTCCCACTCAACTTCTTTTTTTAAATCCGCATACTTCTTCTCGTTTTCAACAAAAAAAGGGTTTTCTTCATTATACTGGATAGAAACTTTAAAAGTATTATCTACAATAAAGATTTTTGACAATGCAACAGCAAGAGCTGACGAATCAAATTCGGTTTGACGATGAAGTCCACGAAGGATAATTGTTGTACCATTTTTAGCATCGCAAGGTTCATCAATCTTTATAAGTTGCGGATGATATTCAGCGGTTTTAGATTCTTTTATGTCTTGCCATCGAAGAATAAAAACGTTCATTTTTAAATTCTTCTTCGTAATCACTTCAATCTCCTCAGCAATCCCAAAAAATGATAACTTCCCTATGCCCTTTTTCCCTATTACTTTTCTCCCTCCTGTAATACTTTCTACTTCTTCCTCATCTCGTCTATTACGACCGATACGAAGAAATTTACTATTGATTTCTTCGAGATTCATTCCAATACCATTATCTTTGACAGCAATTTCCCGTTTTCCGTATTTATCATATAGAAAAACAGTCACGTCTGAGGCATTAGCATCATAAGAATTTGCTACCAACTCAGCGAGAACCGGTGGTAACGTTGAGTACATTCGAACGCCAAGATGTTCAATCGTCGCCGGATCAAATGTCATTTTTAAAATATCCTTTTCTTGATCATTTTGATTCATAATTTTCAATTATAATTTTACCAAGCTGTCTCGCAAATTCGGGAGGAACAGCGTTCCCTATCATTCGCGCAATATCTGACATATTCTTCGCATAAAATACATAGTCTTTGGGAAATGTTTGCAGCGTCGCACCTTCTCGAATAGAAATAGCCCTATTTTCTTCAGGATGAGCAAACCTACCATTAGAAATGCTTAAAAATTTAGTCGTAATAGTCGGGGCAGGCTTATCCCAGCTCATACGACCATAATTATCAATAAAACCATTACCTTTGTATTTTTTCCTTTTTAAATTCTTATCATGGGCCCAATCAAGCCAAGAACCTCCATTTTTTGCAGTCTTCTTAAGACGAAGTAAATTCTTTGATGTAAGGCCGGCAACCGAATGATTAAATTCCGTATCATCCCTAAATCCAGCCTTCACTTTTTGAAATCCATTTTTCTCCCCTAAAACATCAGCAACGGTACGTTTTTTATTTATTGAATATTCTGGAAATATTTCTTTGTCAATCACTCTGCTGGCAACCAAGGAAAATCTTTTGCGAGCCTGAGGAATGCCATAATCACTCATATTCACAATCTCAAAATGAACCTTGTATCCCCTGTCTTTTAAATTGGAAACAAAATTATTCAAGCCGCTCTGATCTTTTTTCCGTAATATTCCCGGGACATTTTCAACCAATACATAACCAGGGTTAAAGTAGTCAACGAATCTCTTAAATTCAATAAGAAGATTTTTTGATTTTTGCGATTTTGTTTTATCATGCTGAATAATAGACCAATACTGACATGGGCTGCAACCAATAAACACAATCTCATCATCGTTTTTTTTCAATCCAAGTCTTTTCGCAAGATCAATTTCTTTTAAAGCAAATACATCAGCCGTTATGAATTGCGAGTTGGGATTATTCTTTTCATATGTCTCTTTGCATGAAGAATCATTATCTATGCCAGCAATCACGTCAATCCCTGCCTGAATTAGACCATTCGTCATTCCACCTCCCGAGCAAAAAAAGTCAACTGCTCTTATTTTTGTTTTTTTTTGCATATATTAAAAGTTTATAAACCATTCTTTATTCACCTCTACAACTTCTTCCGTCTTGAGATTAATTCCAATTTTGAGTTCTTTCATTTTTTCCACCAGTTCATCTCCTTCGATCAAATCAATAGGAGGCGCGCCATCTCTCGTCGCTTCTTGTTTGGCATCCCGAGTAAATGTGCCAGTTGTAATAACCAGACCCTTGTCAGCTCGACCTACCATCGCACCTCTAAAATCTCGTATTTGTTGTGACGAGACACTTCCCGCATAACGTTTACATTGAAATATAATTCTAAAACTCAATAGGCCTCCAATTTTAATAATACCCCTCCCATCTATACCGCCATCACCCGAACGACCAGTAACTTCTACTTGGACAAAACCTGATTCACGCAAAATTCTCTGACATAACCTCTCGAAAGCTTCCGGGCTCAGTTGCAAACATTGTTCAAGTAATTCTTCCTCCCAAAGTTTCGGCGCACCTTCCGGCTCAGTACCTTCTGCAACCTCCGCCTCAATTGAATCAGTTTCACGATCGATGGTTTTAACAAAATGATTCACAATATTTTTGTCAACGCTATTCACCTCTCTTCCCTTGGTTGTAAGGGCCCATACTCCTCTTGATGAATTCTCCAATACACCAAAACGCTTCAAATAATTACGCGACCAAGCAAGGCGATAACCAAGCTTGGTTCTGTTTCCCCGATGAATTTCATTAATTTCATCTTCGCTAAGTTTCAATAAATTAGCAACTTTTTCCTCAATTTCAGCAATAGAACCGGAGCCGCCAAGTTCATGCAAGGCTTTGATTACTGGATTAAATAAATTATCATAAGTTGGGATAGCCATAATGAATTAGTTTAATTGTTTTCGCGAATTCTACCACTTAAAAGTTACCAATAAAGGGTTTTTATCTCACCCAAATTATACTTCATTTATATTGATATTACAAGAAAATCCAGCCTTTCGGCTGGATTTACTTAAATCCCCTTTTTCAAGGGTAAGAACCAAAATATGCGCATTCCCTGCCCTATAATTATTCAAAACTATCAAGCCTTCTCCGGCTTGCTCTTTATTCTATTCCTGCATTTCTTGCTTCCGCATTTGCATTTCATTTTCAAACCGACTATAGATTCTTCGGAAAAATTGATCGTGATCTCTTCGCCTTTTTTGATATCCCTGGAAGCGATATCACGGGCATTTTTCGCGAATGTGTTTGCATCGCAGGAATGATTTAGATATTTCCCAGGAGACGTCGGAATGATATATTTTCCTTTGTAGTAATAGACATTTTTTCTGATCGGATCCGGAAGATCCGGAATGTCTTCTTTTTTCACTTGACTCTTCAAGTCCCACTCGATGACAACTTCCCCTTTTTTGAAATCGCGCGCCGCAAACACGCCCTTGCCAAGTATCTTTGATCTCTTCACTATCCAATCTTTGTGCCTGGAAGGATCTTTTCCTACTGATGTTTTTTTCATTCAATTAATTTTAACTGGTTACAAAACAGTTCCCACTATGAGACGAGATAAAGTATGGGATTGCCGGCACTGTGTCGTGTATCAAAATGACAGTCTTAATTTATATACCTTCTACCCCCAACAAATCTCCCTCAATCCCTCTTTTCCAAAGAGGGAAATTACTAGGAAAGAAAAAACCAACGAATACCGGATTTCATTTCTTTGGCTTGTTCAGCTCCCCCACCTTCCCGATCACAAATCTTATAAACTCCACCACCTCTTTCTGCCGTTTCATCTCCTGACCATAGCGCCAAGCCTCGGCTTCTTCGATCAGGTTTTTCCATTCGCCAAATTCATTCTTAATCCAAGCGGCGGATTTCGGCTTGGAAGCAAGTTTCCCAGTCAAGATCGTATAGAGGATCCGGCACAGGTGCAACACGAGATAGGACTGCTGGTGCGGATCGTTCAGATATGCCGTGTCCTTTATTTTCGGCTCCCATTCCTCGAACAAGTCTCGTATGCGAGCTTCGATTAAATCTTTGCTTTCAATCCGTTTCTTGATGAGCGTTTTGAACTCCGGACCGATAAGCGCAATTCCATCGTGAACAAGAACATACTGATCAATGATCCATTCGTTTCCATATTTCGCCATGGGACAAAATTTTCCCGCTCCGAAATAGGGCCGTCCTTCTTTGGGCGGAAGAATGTTTTCAAGCATGAAAAGTGAAATATATGAGCACTCGATCCTTTTGGCCCATCTTGGGAATTTTTTCTCCGCGTCAATGTGCAATTGTTTCACTTTTTGGATCTTTTCGCCAGGCGCCGGATTTTTCAGAACGACCGCAAGATCGATGTCGCTCCGCTCTTTGTTGAAATCGCCATAGGATAGAGATCCGGTGAGATAGATCCCGACCAGATCATCGGCAAAAATATTCTGAATCCCCTCTGTCAAAAAGCAGAGTACATTGTTGATGACCTTGTGCGGCGTCGCTTTTTTGATGTGTTCAAGATTTTCCATTTATATTTTCTATTATAATCCCGGTGTATTGCGAAGGACAGCAGTGCTTCCGATATCCATCGGAACAAGCTCCGCTAGATGAGATAAGGCATGGGATTGCCACGCTCTCCGCCCCAGGCGGATCGCTCGCAATGACAGAATTGGTACGACCAGCTCCCGTTTGGAGGCCCTATTCCTTATCACAAACTTCTCTGTTATTAATATGTCTTAAGGATTCTATAATTATTTGTAACGATGAACGAATAACAATAAGAGCTATAATAAAGCCAATGGTGATATCCGGCCATATAGAATTAAAATGCGCCACCAAAAAGCCGGCTGCGATGACACCAACATTCGCCAGCATATCATTGCGAGAACAGAGCCACGATGACCTGACATTTAGATCTGTCGACCTGTGCTTATAAAGCAAGATAAAAGAGACAGCATTTGCCATTAATGCCGCAAAGCCTATGATAGTGATCGTTCCGGCAGTTGGAACAACAGGATTAATAATTTTGAATATGATTTCGGCAAAAACAAAAACTCCCAGGAGAAGCATTATGATACCCTTTGCAAGAGACCCCTTGGCTCGGACAGAAGGATGTTTCGACATTACCGCAATAGTAATCCCATAAATAAAAGCATCCCCGAGCATATCAAGAGAATCGGCAAGCAGAGAATTCGAATGTGCTATAAAACCGCCAATTATTTCTACAAAAAACATCCCAAAGTTAATTAAAAACACTATGATCAAAACCGTTTTAATATTTTTATTCCCGGAATTTTCTAAGTTAATAGCGCAACAATCATCTCCATGATCTTTTTGCATATTTTATTTGGATTATAAAGATTAGAGGATGCTAAATACTTTTTAAAATAATTCATCTCTAGGACTTTCCTTTCGCCCAAATTATAAGCTATTTGTGCCATTTTTACAAGAGAATAAGATAAAAAAATAGAGAAGCGTTCAGCTTCCCTTTCGGAAAAATATCGTATGCGAAGGCCTTCCGCATCCAGAATATTGATATTGGCGCTTGGAGCTGAGCTCCATTGCGATCTTTGCCCCTTCTGTTTCGACTAATTCTTCGAGTATTTTGCGGGCTCTTTCCGGCTTGCCCGCCACAAACGCTTTTGAGATCTTCTCAATCGCATCTTTGTATGCCTCATCCCGCCTTTTCTCTTCCTCCTCAAGGCGCTGTTTTTCCGCGATCTTCATTTCTTCTGTCATTTTCGCGATTACCTTATCGAGTTCGGACTCGTGTTCGGGCGCTTTCGGATAGACCCATTTCGTTTTTGCGTCCTTCTTTTCGATCTTTTCATCGCCCGTTCCCGCGCCGATCTCGCTTGGAATCCTGTCTTCCATTTATTTTCCTCCGTTAATCCATGCTAGCGCAATAATATTGGAAGGTCAATAGGATTATGGACGCGAGGCTGAACGGATCTCACGGATTCCGCAGGAGGCCGCCATATGTGATGATTATTGTTTCTTGATCCCTATTATTCGATATCTTTCGGCCGGAAGCTGTCTTGCGGGCATTGATTCGCGTCCTTTTCCGCCTCCACTTCATGGCCGAAACAATCCCCCTTGGTTGAATCGTCTTCATCGGCTTTGTAAAATTGGCAGTCTCTGCATACTGGCATAGTTTTATATAAAAGATTAATTAACGAAAATATTTATTATACCGATAACTTTGGATTATTTTCATCGTTCTTTTTCATTCGCGCTTTCACAAATTAACAGCCGCTTACTACAACACTTTCTCAAGCTTGCGCAGAGACTGCTTCCAACCCTCCTTCATTTTGAATAGATCGTCGGAGCTGATTCCGCCGACATCGGGGCATTGCAGAGTAAGTTTCGTGTCTCCATCTTCCTCTTTGAATGTAACCGCTATCATCATTTCCAAAGGGAAATTTTCGTTCATTCCATAATATGAAGCAGGAACTTTATTCCCTTTTTCGTCAGTGAAAGAATCGATCATCACGATCTTTCCCTGCTGCATCGAATCCGGCGACGAAATGTCACGGAAGACTCCACCTCTCCAAAAATCCCGTTCCTTTCCGCCGGGACTGTTGACTCCGCGAATACAATAAAGATATTTTCCCCCGACGCGGAGATCAATTTCGATATGTGTCGCAACAAAACCATCGGGTCCCCACCATTTTTTGATCTGATTCTTATGCGTCCACGCCTTCCACACTTTTGCAGGCGGAGCATTGAATTGATAGGTCACAATAAGATCGCTTTTTTCAATTGCCATATTATTTTATGATTATTTATCCGGAATGTTTTCTTGGATATTGTTCGATCAATGCATGAAGACCGGAAAATCCTGCTTTGATCTAATCATATTATAATCAAAACTTCCGGGCAAAAAAACTATGCACACAGAGAAAAGCAAACGGATCGCCGCGCTTTTTCCAGTTTATCCCGAGCTTATCGAAGGGTCGAAGGACTCGAAGCGGCAGAGCGGGCAATCAATGTGGTTATTGCTTTTTTGATCCCTATTCTTCGATATCTTTTGGCTGGAAGCTCTCTTGCGGACAATAGTTCGCGTCCTTTTCCGCCTCCACTTCATGGCCGAAACAATCCCCCTTGGCCGAATCGTCTTCGTAGGCTTTATAAAATTTGCAATCTTTGCATGCTGGCATAGTTTTTTCATTATAAATTAATTTGGAAATACTGTTTACTTTATAGCTTTGATTAAATTATTTTTGCAGCTCGATCCTCTTTTCCGTCGTCAGGATCTTGACTATCCTGACAGAGACCGCCTGCGAGGAGTCGTATTCTTTCGGAAAATTATTGAGATTGAAATAGATCGCATAAAATCCCGTGGGAATATTCTCGAAAAGCGCGGCCCCCGCGTCGTCCGTTTCCATCATGTAGTATTTGTTGGCTCCCGGAACAGTCCCCAAATCAACTTCCACCTTTGCCATCGGCTTCCCTCCGGCCGTGACCATCACTTTCAAATTTCCCGAATCTTCGGGTTTTTTGAACGCGGAGCAGGAATTTGTCTGGATTTCGCAAAGGACGGTTCCTTGGGGCTTCTCTTTTCCATCGACCGGCGCCTTGGCCCCGTTATTCTGGAGAAGATACAGCTGTTTTGTTATATTCGTGTCAGCGCCATTATTGAGGGCGAAGTATCCTCCCACGAAGATCAAAGTTGCAGAAAGGAATCCCAGAAGAAATTGTTTCATATGTTTATTATAGATTTAAAGGGTTCTTGGGGGTGGAATTGGTTTTGAATATATCCACGCTGCCGCCGGAATTCAAGAGTTCTTCCCGCGCGATTTTCTGAAGTTTCATTTCCAGGGGGCGGATGTCATGCGCCCGGATGCGCAACTGGACATTCAAAGGAAAGATCTTTTTGACGTCTTCCGCATATCGGGATCCGTCGCTTGGCGCTTCAAAAGAGAACATGCTCGGATCATAGTTCTCCGTCAAGCCGGAATAGTTTATCTTCACAGGCCCGGAAGAACCGCTTATGATCTTCAGGGCGCCGCTTTCCATCGACAGTTCTTCGCACAGCGCCCAGACATACACGGGGAAAGATTCGCGTCCGGGATCCAAATTCTCGATCTCACAATAGTTGCGGCTGTTCGCCTGATTTTTCCAGCTGAAATAACTCCGGGTCAGAAGATAATTATTTATGGCTTTTTCCAGGTTGCTGTTCCCGAAACCGGAATACATCCGGACATATAGCAAAGCCATCGCGCATATTGCGATCGGGATGGCAGCTAATAATATGACCTTTTGCCTGGACATGGTTGTTGATATTTTATCTTATGGAACAAATTAAGCTAATTCCTGCGACGGCATTCTTTCCACGACCGGATCATCAAAATCGCTGTTGTTGATGGCTATATCCGCTTTTTCTTTCGGGTTCGCGTTTTTGAAATATAATTTCTGCCCGGGGATATAACGTTTTTCGTATTTATCTGTGATATTGCTATCCGTCCCCAGATATTTTTTATCCTTTGTCCTCTTGCGAACTCTTTCCAGTGTGATCTCAAAAGGAACATCGAGAAATATTTTCAGGTCCCAAAAAGAAAAAAGTTCCGGCCTGAAAAGGAATATCCCGTCGAAGATCAATATTGAATCTTTTTGGGCTTTTTCCGGCGACGAATCCGATTCCTTGTCGCTCATATAGTCGAATATGCCTTTTCTGTATTCCATCGGCCCGTTCGACCCGAGGGGTTCAAGCAAATTATCAATCAACGCCCGGTTATCGAATGAACCAAAATAGTAGCCTTCGGGAGAATATTCCCCTTTCTGATATCTCACTTGTTTCGCGTTATGAAATTTATCGATCGATGCTCTGATGATCTGCCTTTTCGTCCTTTTGAGATGATCCGCAAGATCATCGGCAAACACGGTCTTTCCCGATCCATCAACGCCGTCTATCGCGACCCTGGCGGGATGGCTCAAATTGATATCCCTGATCTTTTTCTCCAGAAGTTTGAAAATATTCTTTCTTTCCATAAATTTATCATGCTTTTTAAAATAGTTCCGGAGCTTCTTCCTGCGATCAGTTACCGGAAATATCCGGTGCGAATACATTCCTCCTGCTTAAATTATATTCCAACATCACCCATACTACAAGGAGATCAAGCTAAAAGGATTGCCTATTCAATAAGGCATGTTTTATTCTCATCGGATTTCTTTTGAAGCCCCCGAGTAGAGAAAAAAAGAAAGGTGAGTTAATCACCTTCGTATACATAGTTTTCCACTGTTTTTACAAGAACTATTTTTATTTCCGGTTTATAATCGTGCGCTTTCTGGTGCGAGGACCTGTAGGCCCGCGCAAAATCATTTGCATCCTCTCTTGTTTTACATACAAATGTTCTATTATCCAAACCGGACGAGCTTATTCCGAATACCGACAAGCAACTGATATGCGCATAGCCGTTTTCAGCGCCCGATACCCTCAATACACTACCATCGAATTGTACGGCGATTATTTTAGCATTAAGCAGCAAGTCGCAGACCTGGCAAAAAAGATCTTTCTCTTTCATATTCGTTTCTTTTTCGATTTCTTTGCGTGGGACATAAAGCGGCGAATTGGTTCGCCTTATTTCATACCCTATGATCAGGTCGGTTAACACCTCCCAATCGCCTTTTTCAATTATTCCTTTTACAATTTCTTCGGCTGTTTTTTCTCCGGTTATTCCCATTTTCTTTCTTCTCATTTCATTCCTCCAAAAAAATTCGTATTCAAACTCTAGCAAATGTTCACGCTGGTGTCAATTTAATATATATATATATATATCAACTCATTGTTAATTTGAATATGCAAAAAAAGAAGACGGCTAGGGATTCTTAGGCGTCCGCAATGCTTCCGAATGCCCTGACGGGGAAAATTGTTTTGAACTTGACCCAAAGACAGCGTTCTTATAAGATGAATATACAATTGCCAAGGAGGCTTCAATGTTAGAAAAAGATCCGGAAGGGTTGTTCGCTGTCCTGTTTTGCTCCAACATAGAGCATTGCGGCGAAATAATTATTGAAAAAAGACGGAAGGGGGAAGTTCCTATTATCAAAGTCAGATCTGATCATTGTTTGACCAACTTCGAAAAATCCGGCAATGGACCGTTTATTCAAATGGTCCCCGATAGTGTCAAGATCTTCCCGAAAAAGTTCGGATACACTATGAAAAGATCCGGTGAGTATGTTATTTTCCGATAAATTTCCAAACCCCAAAAATCAGGGGTTTTTTTATGGCGAGAAGTCCAGTCTTTCAAGGCGATCTTCATTCTCCTTATTGACATCATCAATATTCCGTCTTATTCTTCAAATACCCCAAAAAGGGAGGAGAACAAATGAAATACACAAGACTGGACGAACTGTGGGAAGAAGATGAAGAAGTGCAGAAAATAATTGCGATAAATGAAGGGATCCTGAAACTTCTGGATGTCCTGACCGCAAGACAAACTCCGGTGAGGCTCCGAAGCTATAGAGCGGGAGTCGAGCTGATGGCCGCAATGGAAAAAGACAAAAAGCCGGTCGGACTATCCGATTCCGGCTCATTCAGACAGACCGAATATAACGCAGGGATCATCCCGATCCTGACGGAGGCTCTAGAAAAAAGATCGTGCAATCTCATGCAGAAAAAAAAGATCGCGATCTTGGACATGTTCTTCACAAACCTCGAGATCGGAGAAGACTAAGCAAGAAACATCTTGCTTTTTTTATTTCATTACTATCCGTCCAATTCTGAATTATATTATTCAATCAGGTCGTGCACTTCTTTCTTTCCCTTTTCCGGCTCAACGACCTGCTCCAGATCGTCCCTGAGAAGCAAAGTCTGAAACTCCCCCATGTGGGTTTTTTCTTCCCTGGCGATATCAAGAAGTATCTCTTTGATGATCTTGCTATCCGTAACCGCTGCCAGCTGCTCATATAGATTGATCGCATCCAGCTCCGCGATCATTCCAACGCGCAAGATCTCCTTGTTTATATCTTCTTTGGCCACTTTCTTGCTGCCATCGGGTATTTGCGACATCATATTTTAATTTTTAGCGATTAAATCAGGCAAGAAACTCAAAAAGATCAGTACGAGCTCGGCGACGCAGCAGTGCCGGCCGGGACCAGATTATCAGATGCGACCTTGTAGACCGACCAAACTCCCCCCACGCCCTGCCCGTTGGTGTCGCCCGCTTTTTTATCCTGGATATAATAGTATAGCGGCATGCCTTCAAAAGTTACCTGTTTTCCCCCATCGGTCCGGGTTGTGACGCCAAACTTGCTTGCGATCAGGTTGGATCCGATCTTGGGAGAGGCGCTCACTAATAGAGGCGGCCAATTCACGGCGCAACCGCCATAACAAGCGCTTACGTCCTTCGTGTCTTTGCTGTAGGTGTATAGAGTCATTCCGTTGCCATCAGTAAAAATATCCCCAAGAGCAACGTTGTTCTTGACCATTACATCGATTTGCCCCTGTGCGGGAGAAGCCGGGTTATTATTCGCCTGCTGATCCTGAACTGTATTGGCAGGAGAATAGGGCGAACTGTATCTGGTCTGCATGATATAGGCAGCCCCGGCGATAACGATCAAAATTCCCGCTATGGCGATGATAATTTTTTGATTCATATTTTTATATTAATTATTAAAGCTGAAATATGCGGGGTACGTCTTCTCTATAATGAGTTTATTTCATGGTTTTGTTTTAATAATTAAAGCTGGACTTTGATCTCAGAAAATGACGCGGAAGATATTCCGGATATTATCTGGCAGGCTTCGATAAGTTCTATGCCGAGATCGATCGGCCCGCGACATATGAAAACGGCTTTTAAAAAATGCGCCTGTTTTAAAAAACAAGCGCTCGAAAAAACTCTGCATTTTCCGTGAATATATTTCTTCTGGCATTATCCATCTTCATATATCTGTTATGAATGTTTATGCAACGAATTCCATGATCCGAATTTTCAATGATACAGCCACCCTCCTTCTTATATTCTATAACATTAAAGAGCTGATGCAAGATAATTATTAACAGGTAAAAGAACCAAGATGAAAAAATTGCCTTCTTTGAAAGCAGCTATCATTACGAAAGATCTTTCCCTATCTCATAGACCTTCCGCGCATCTTTCAAAATATCCATATCAACTTCCCGGACAAACATCGCCTCCCTGCTGTGCGGCAATTTTTTCAAACACCCCTTGAACGGAACCGCTATCTGTGAATGTCCCGCCAAAGTGTCCATTGAATTCCCGACCTTCGTTTTTCCGGCGGCATTGCAGAAAACAAAAATGATCCCGTTCTCAAACGCCCTTGCTGTGCAGATGGAATCAATGAGCTTTATCTCGGAATTTTTGTCATATTTCATCCCGATGCCCGCATCTTCAAGACGCCAATAGCTCGAACAAAACACCAGCTCGGCCCCCTTTGCCGACATTCCGGCGAATATATCCGGAAAGAAAAGATCCCAGCAGATGACAAGCCCGATTTTCCCGAACCTCGTATCAAAAACGGAGGACTCGCTCCCGGCGGAAAGACTCGGCTTTTCTGTGCCCCAAAGATTGATCTTCCTGTATTTTCCCAGCACCTCCCCGCCGCGATCGATATAGTATGAAGTATTGTATAGTTTTTTCTTGTCCCTTTCCACCATCGATCCGGCCACAATATCGATCCTGTGGACCTTTGCCAAATTCCGGAAATATTCCACATATTCATTTCCATGGCTAAAACGATCGAGATCCCGCTTTCTCGTTCCGTCAATGAAATATTCGGGAAAAATGACCACTCCGGCTTTCGAATCGGCGGCTTTCTTTATGAATTTTTCAGCGCGCAACAGATTATTATCGCAAGATAGCTGATCGATCATGAATTGCGCGACGGCGATCTTTAGTTTCATATTGTTTTGCATCAAATTTTTTAGCGTTTTGGTGGAAATCATCAGTCCGTCATCTCCATCACCCCCATGAAAATCATTTAAAGCCAAGATCAGCATTTATCATTGCGCCGGATAACATGTTCAGCTATTTCGGATCATTTAGCTCTGAAGTGCGCCCGATTCCCTTGCATGCCGGACATGCTGCCTGATAGGATTCCTCGATCTCGATCTTCTTATTGCCCTTGCAGACGCTGCAAGGTAATGGTGTTTCCATGAATCCCGTTCCGCCGCAATAATCGCATTTCATATAGCTTTCGAGATTCTCTTCGGTCTCCGGTACTGTGAGCCCCACGCCATATCTGCCCGTTCCATTGCAGTATTTGCACAATTCCCTGCCCGTTTTCTTGCAGCTTCCGCAATCAACGGTCTTTTTCCTTTTTTGCTCCACTTTTCCGCTTCCGCTGCAAGTCTTGCAAACAGTTCCGTCATCTTCAGCCGGCAGTTCACGTTTCTTGTCCTTTTTCAACAGCCTGCGCCACCACTCAAATCCGAAAAAAGCCGAAATAATAGCGGCAATAACTGCAAGATAAAATAAGTTTTTAAATCCCTGTGGGGAAACTGGATCGATAATTTGTTGACTGTATTTATCTGACGGTATATTTTTATCCTCTGCCTGTGTCTGCGCCTCCGGCAATGCTTCATCCGATGCAATTATATTATTTTCTGCAGCCGGAGTTTCCAATGCCGAAGATGGCGCCTGGCCGGTTTGGGGCTGGATCACAGATTCCGGATTGATTGCCGGCGACACCCCGCCCCCGGAAGCATCGGGAACATTGCTCGCACTATTGACCTGCCTCTGATATTGCTGAATCATTTCCGGAGAGATATTGTTCACTTGAGCCAAAGCAAGATCAAAAACGGACAATATGCCCAGAAGAACAAATGAAGCTTTATTTAATCTTTGTTTCATATCCACTGAATGGTAAATTGATTTAAAATTGTTTTTATTCATACTTTCTTGTCTTTTCTGTTCATCTTGATCTCCCTGAATCCCAAGATCACCAATATCAGAATAACGGCTTTCAGGAAATAGTAGCCTTTCGGATCGAGAAATTCCTCCGTCATAGGCGTTTTATTTCCGGAAAAAGAGTGGGCCAGGATGCCGATCGGCAAAACGAGATATAGCCAGCTCTTTCGCGAAATGTCCAGACCCGCAAGTCTGAACAGTCTGGAAAGAAGCGGGGCAAGAAGATAAACCGCCAAAAACGAGGCTGCCGTATCAAAAACGGTGAAACCTCCGATCCGGAACTGCCTTAAAAAAGTAAGAATATCGGTGTCCATATATATGAATTATCAAATTAGCATAGTCATTCGTTCTTCCCGGCTCTTTTCCAAAAAAAATAAGCGCCTGAGATATATGCAAAATAGCCCAAAACTTCGACAAGCGACGGATTCCCATTGTATCCAAACAGGCTTTTGAATATGCTTCCAACAGACCCGTTTTCATGAAGTGCGGGAAAAGAGCCGTCGGAATTGACCGGAGGATTTATGTCCCAGACATGCTCGATCAAGACAGGTATCGCTCCCGCCTCCTCGAACTCGTGCACGCCCTGAGCCACCAGTCCGGCCGCAAAAAAAATCAGGATCAGGCTCGTGAAGTTGAAAAACATTTTCACATTTATTTTCATCGAGCCCACAAAAACGGCATATCCCAAAAGAACCGCAACAGAAACTCCGAGCACCGCCCCGATCAAATTGCTGTTCCCCGATGCAAAACTCGCCGCACCAAGAAAGATGACCGTTTCCACTCCCTCCCGCAAGATCGATATGAAAACCAGGAAAAACAGTCCGGCCTTGTGCTTTGCCGAAAGCTCCAAGGATATATTTTTCCGGAGATCCTGCGCGACATGCTTTTGCCCCATCATCCAGAAGATCATGGTCGAAAGAAGGAATGCGCCGAAGAACATCGTGACTCCCTCAAAGATCATCTCGCCCCTGCCGCTGAATCCGCCATATATATTTTCAAATATGAAAGCGGCAAACACGCTGGCTATGATCCCCGCCGCAATTCCGACATAAACGACGTTGTTATATTTCGTCTGGCCTGTTTTCGAAAGATATCCGAGAACGATCCCGACCACGAGAGCGGCTTCGAAAGTTTCCCGGAACGTGATGATAAAATCCGCGATCATAGTTTTTCATTAAATTATTTTTTTGATTTTCACAGAGAGGCTTGTCGGGAAATGCACCGGAGCGCTCTCTCTTCAGCCCCTACGGTCGATCCCCTGTATTTTTTGTCCATATATAAATTATAGACCAAATATGCGGAAAATGGAATGAACTTCCCGATATTTATCGTAAAATATCAAAAAAGGCGTTGCCAAAATCAAACGTCGTATTCTTGACATATTCCTTATTTTGTATTATCATTATGCGTTGACAACGGGAGGTGTTGACATGAACGGGAACATGAAAATGGCCATATTGAATGTTCAGATCGAGACTAATATGACATCAATAAGGGCAGGACTGGCGTTCAATAAGAACGGGAAAATAGAGCTCCATTTTTGCGATCCTGCAGACCTGGGATTGGACACTGAAATTTTATCAGAAAGTTCTTTTCCCAATTCGGGATCAGCATCTGGGGGAAAATACAGTTTATGGATGTCTATGTTTGAAAGATATATAAAAAAAGGAAGCAATACCGACGATCTTTGATCGATTCGGTTTTTTTATTTTCCGGCCGTTATTCATTTCTTGATGCATAAAACAAAATAATCCATGAGGTCCGAATAATTCGAAATGCTCCTTCAGACACGCCGGACATTTCCGCATGCAAAAACATTGGCTTATTCGCGCCCGTATATATACTTATTTTGCTGATATTCACAGGGGGGTGAAAAAATGACAGCAACAACGCTAAGGCCTGATCTTGAGACCATGCTTGAACTATTGAGGAGAAGAGCGACAAAGGCTGATCTGGAATGGTTCAGAAGAACAAGCCCCCGACGCTATGAAAGATATGAGGAGCTGATCGGAAATAAAGATGATCTTGCGGATGTCATAAACGCCGAAACAATAACGCTGGGCATACAATATCTTGTGGATGCGATCACTCGCAAGACCGGAAGCGTCTATCAATATTCGGACATTCCCAAAAATTATCTCCCGAGGTTAGCATCGATCCTTGGTGTGCCTGTCCCCAAAAAGTTCAGGAAAAAAGAATTGATCGCAAAAATATTGGAAAATATCGGGAAAAATTAAGCATACCAAAAAGCGACTCCCTGAAGATCGCTTTATTTTTTTTCTCCCACCCCCCGTACTATGGGCCGGCAATCGTAATATCCGAAAAAAAATAGGCTTTTGCCTATTATCATTTTTAATCCGCGTTCCAAATATGATCCGCGCTGACCGCATCGATAGCGGTGTGCGCGAGTGAATCTATATGATCTATACTGCGCCGGTTGTATACTCCGATCACTCCTCCGCGCGATCCGCGTTCGCACGACCTGCGAGATCCGATCCTGAATTCTCTCCTTCCGAATTTCCAGATCCTCTTGGCAAGATCAATGCCGAAAAACCCATCATCATATTCCTCCATGGCTTCCTTCACGGAAACGACTTGGACACAGCAGGTGTTATCGGCATATTTCATGACGACCAATTCCTTCATTGAAATAGCATTCTCTTTGCGTATTGCCGTGAGCGTCTTGCAAAATAGCTCCTTGGGCAGCGACGTATCCTGGCCCTGCGAATCCGCTTCATGTGTTATGGTTTTTTTCCCGGTCGAAAGAAGCGCCTCCATCGCATCCGGATTGTCCCTGTATTTGGACCTCATCGCCCTTGCGATAAGCTCATGATGCGCATCGGAATCATAGACGATTCTCTTGCCCCGCCAATAAACGAAATCATTCTTGGCGCTGGCGCCAAGAAGCCTCGCTTCAAGCGGTGTAGCTTTCATGATGAGAGACCTCATCGGATCGCCTTCAGGAAACTTCAGCCACTCTATGAATATATCCACGCGGGGCATCCATTCGCGTCCGATCCAGAACCGGTGAGCCGAAGAATTATCCAATATTCTTTCTATTGGATCCTCCGAACTGCTATTCACGTTTACTATTCCTTCATTTTTCAATCTTTACACCTCCATTTATTTCCGATCAAAACGGCATGTTTTGATCTCTGATTCTAGCACGACCGAACATTAAGTCAAATCCGGATTAGCCGATTCTGCAGCCTGCTCCTCCAAAAAACCGATAATGTCCATAAGAAAGGCTAGAACTTATTGCATAAAAAGCTATTTATTGTAGAATTAAGTTAGATCCGTCCCGGTTCACTTGCCTAACATAAATACATGAAAAATATGGAAACTTTACACGCAGAAAAAGAAACTGAAAATAATGAGACGAAAGATGAGATCGATAATGCCAATGAAGCGAAAGTTTTTCCAAACGAAACCAAAATGGCAGAAAAATTAAGTTCTGATGAAGATCTCGAGGGTGCGAAAATATTCGATGTAAAAAATAATATATCTAAAGAGGCAGCTCCGGTTGTTGCTTCCATGGAAGATGCAGAAAACACAGTGATCGGAAATGAGGAAGGATATAGACAGGACACAGATAAAAAGATCCGGGAGGCACGAGAAACACTTAGCTCTCTTTTTGATAATGCCGGCGAAGATACGGAGAAACTTGGAAATGGCAAAGAAAAAAAACGGCCCGTTCCAAACGCAGACATTTTGGATGCTGAATAAGACCTATCTTGGCGCAAGAAACATCCGCTATTGACAAATAACGTTTTTTATGATATTATATGAGCAGAGGTATAATTTAATGGAAACATACGAATATGGCGATAGAGTATTAGAGATCGGTTCAGTGATCAGCATGTTAATGTGCATTGCAATAATGGCAGTACTATACTACTCCTCACACCCTATCCACATATAAACACAAATAAAATGACTTACGATGTAAGCCTTATTTTTTTATGCGTTTAACAAAAAAGATCATGCCCGGAGCATGATCTTTTGATATTTCAGCATTACTAAACTGTGATAGCGTAATGCGGGAACCGCTACTTTTTCATTTCGATCCTCTTCAGATAGACCAGGCCATCTTCATATGGCTCAGCTTTCAGGATGAAGGAAAATCTGTCCAAGGCGATACAAAGATGAAAATCCCCTTCCGGATGGGATTCGATCTTGGGATCAAAAAAGTGCTTCGCAAAGCCGGCCGTTTTTAAATGTTCTACGATCGCACCAAAATCATTGGGTTCTCCGAGCAGGGCATTCCTGATGTATCGCGCGCATACTGCGTCTTCATCCAGAATGGTTTCATTGGCCGTTCCAGTGCAGACCAGCGAAATATTTTCAGGATTTTTTGATCTTATATATTCGATAATTGCCGCCACATTCACAAAGCTTCCCGTGATGATCTCTGCAGCATTGATAGCATTGGCCATCCCGTTCGTTCCATTGGCTGTGGTGTGCACGACTGTCCTGCCGCCAAAATCAACGCCCTGGATCTCGAAAGGAGAATTTCCAAAATCAAAACCTGGCTGGATGGCCCCGTCGCGTTCACCCATTAAAATAAAATCGGGATTTTCTTTTTTCAATCTGTAGGCAAGTTCTATGTCTCCTACCGGGATGATCCTCTCTGCGCCCTGGGCAACAACATAGCAAGCCGTAGAAAAAGCGCGGAAAACATCAATGATTACCGCGAGACCCCTCGCTTTTTTTGCGCCCTCGATATTCTGCAATATTTCTATTTCCATAGATTTCTTCAGTTATATTTCTGTTATTTTCGCTCCCGCTGCCAGCGTTCTTTCGTCCATATTATAAATGGCATCGAGAAACGCGACTTTGAAACTGGCGGGACCTTCGATCTTTTTTTTCACTGCCAATTCCGCAGCGAGGCCGAAACAGGCCAGAGCGCCCGCGCTTGCGAGAGCTTGATCGTGATCAACGGCGCAAAATGCTGCAACTGCCGTAGTGGACATGCATCCCGTACCCGTGATCCTGGGCAGCCAGGAATTTCCATTGTCGACGACATAAACTATCTTGCCGTCGGAAACGATATCCCTCTTTCCTGTCGCAATAACGGTAGCCTTTGTTTTCGCTGCATATTTTTTCACCGCAGATACAAGATCGATCGAACTGCCGACGCTTTCCACTCCCCTGACCTTTCCTCCCGCTCCGCTCAAGATCCCGATCTCTCCGGCATTGCCTTTGATGACCGAAATATGCAATTTTTCCATAAGCTGTTCACACGTTTTTGTCCGATATGACGTTGCCCCCGCTCCCACCGCATCAAGCACTATCGGGATCCCTTTTTTGTTGGCAACAGCGCCTGCCAAGAGCATCGCCTCGATCCAATATTCCGTCAGAGTCCCGATATTCAAAACCAGAGCGCCCGCATTTTTTGTCATCTCTTCCATTTCTTCATGGGCATGAGCCATGACGGGAAGCGCTCCCAGAAAGAGCGTCACATTCGCCGTGTCGTTCATCACCACAAGATTAGTGATGTGATGTATGAGCGGTTTTTGTTTTTTTATCTCGCCCAATAATTCCGAAACCCGGGTATTTATTTTATCCACGTTGTTGTTTGTTATTTTTAACATTTATGAATATTTTCAAGAGTTCTTCGGCCGCCCGCTTCGGGTCCCTGGCCGGCATGATCGCTGAGACAACCGCAACGCCATCGGCTATTTTCGCGACTTCTCCGGCATTTTTCATATTGATGCCTCCGATCGCAACCACAGGAATTGAAACCGCATTCTTTATGTTCTTCAATCCCTCCAGACCGATGGCGGGAGAAGCATCCGGTTTTGTCGAGGTCGGGAAAATAGGACCTGCGCCGATATAGTCCGCTCCATCTTTTTCGGCCCTGATCGCCTCTTCAACGCTGCTTGCCGACACGCCGAGGATCATCGCATCCCCGATCATTTCTTTCGCCTTCAGAGCCGGCATGTCTTTCTGTCCCAAATGGATCCCTTGGGCGCCGATCGCCATGGCAGCTTTGATGTTGTCATTAATGATAAGCGGAATTTTCCCCTGCGTTATTTTCATCAATTCTTTCCCGACAGCGATCAATTCTTCATCGCTGGCATCCTTGTCCCGAAGCTGTATGATCGTTGCTCCGCCCAAGACAGCCCGTCTCACAACATCAGTTATCAACCTTGATCCGGCCAGCTTCCTGTCGGTTATGACATAAAGGCTAAAACCAAGATTATTTTTCATCTTCATGTGAAAATACATATTAATATAAATATATCGCAATATAAGTAGAATCTAAAATGCTTTATTGTTTCATCTTATAATTTATTTCTGTTGAAACAGTTATTAATCGGGCCATTGCGAGCGACCAGAAGGAGCGTGGCAATCCCTTATCCAAGCCATAAATACGAGATTGCGGAGTTTACCCTGAGTAAGCTCGAAGGGTCGTACCTCCCTGTCTACCGGTCAGGCAGGCTCGCAATGACAAGCAGAATTAGCACTATTTCATCATAAACTAATTAATATATTCACTGAAACCTAATGGCGTTCCCTTAGATCTATCAAATGTTGATATTGCCAATTGCGTTCCTTGGCTATGGCATCGTTGGAATCCGTGGCTCTACAAATAGCCTGCTGAGCATAAATTGCTGAACCGATAGAATGTCTGGGAACATGCGCGGTCGCAACCGCCTGGCCGCAAGCTCGGGCAGCAGAGCGGGCCGCATCATCCTCCCCCGCTTCACGAGCGGCGGCATGAGAGTCAAGCGAAGCTTTGCGAATAACCGCCATTTTGAATATTCCCGTATTTATCCATTCCTGGAGTGTTTCCAGAGCTTGCCGGGGACGACGGTCTTGGGGATGTTTTTTCTCAAAATATGGCAAAATGCGCTTGGCGCAATCGATCGCCCAAACAGCCAAAGTTTTCTTCTCGGTTTTTTTCACAAGCTCTAAAGTTGCCTCGTCCCTGAACGAAACTAAGGACCTTGGTCTTTTCATATTTTTAAAATTATAGGGGATCAGACGCCAATCGTCAACTCTTTAGTTCCACGGACTCAAAAATTCCCACAAAGACGCGATCAAAAATATCGGCAGCACAAGACAATAGATCCACAAAATATCCCGCAGCGCTTCCCTGGGAATCCCGAACCACATAAATCCTGCGTTTTTGAGCCGCGAACGGAACATGGAGAGGCCCGCCTGGATGCCCGCTCCGGCAGCAAGCGAATATGCGAGGAGTTGCATAAACACGACGGAAAAATAATAGAAAGCCTGCTTCGGATGAATCAACCGGCTTATATGATCAGAATCAACTGAAACAATTCCCCCGACCCATCCTCTATATGCAACCACAGGATAGGGAAAAATAATCCCGAACCCTCCCAAAGTATCAGCCGCCGCCCCGATAGAATTACCGCCAAAATCAGCCAGCCCTTTTGATAGTTGACTCTTCTGATTCAAGATGACGCCGGCATGAGCTTTCGCCACCAAATTATCCCGATATGACAAAGCAAACTGGTTTCCCGAATGTACCATGACAATTCCAATCGCAACAGAAACAAAATATGTTGCTGCCACAGTGAGAATGGGAATTTTTGCCCGCCAGAGTGCGGATCTTATCTGAGTGATTATCATATTGTTTAATAACTCATGCATTAGAATGTCCAGCTCCTTAGATTGTAACCAACCACCCTACCCCCCTTTCCCGAATTGGGCTGATTCCCAGCTATGCCCCAATTCAGCAAGTATTAGCCATACCCTAACTTCACCAAACAATGCATCCTTTTTTTGAAGATACTTGGCGATGTTCAAACATATTTGGTCTTGTCTTTCTACCCGATCCTTAAAAGAGTGAGCCGTTATTTCAATTTCTACATCACCGATCATTCCCTCACCGCTAACATTAACGAGACGAATACTTACTTCTTCCGGTTTAAGCTTAATATCATTACAAGTTAATTCTTGAGCAATAAACTTTTTCAGATCATCTTTTAGTGAATTCGACATTAGCTGCCGACCAACGTCTTTTTGTTGACCTAAATCTTTATAAAAAATATTTACGGTTGGCATAATAAATGATATTTATGTTTATTTTAATTATTTTATAATTAATTCTTAAAACAAAAAACTTATCCCTTCTAAATTAACCACATTAAAACTCTTAGAGCGAATTTTATTATCTGAAAAATATATATCCAATTATACCCCCAACCAAACAGTTAACGGAATATTAGAAAAATAGAACAGAACATCAAACTCCTAATCTTTTAATTCAATCACCTCGAAATTTCCGCGGCGTCAGAAAAGGAATCCGGTACCTTTTAAATATTTATATTCGTAGATCATTTATCCCCGCCAACTCTAATCCGCAAGCTGAAACTGCTCGTTTATAGCCATATAATTCATTTAAGGAACGATACCATTGATTTCTATATACAGCACGAGTAGCAACGGCGAGCATTTTCTTCTCTAAAGAATTGTCAAATAACTGTAAATATGGCAAAGCTTTTTCGATAAACTTAGAAGCGTAAATTTGCGATTCTTTAATAATTTCTCTTTCAACCATAATTTTGGCTATACTTTCAAGATCATTCTTTTGCGCTTTTTGATTACCAAAAGCTTTTTTGAACAACTCTTTTTCATTTTTACTTGCTTTTTCTAGAAATAAAATATTTATTATTGTATATCGACCATTTTTTATGTCTTCAAAATCTTTTATAATATCGCTTATATCATTGGTAACCATATAAGCTATACCGATATTTTCACCGAAATTTGATAATGCATTAATTCTTTCATTACTGCCACCGGCGGCAATTCCACCAATTTTTAAAATATGCTCCCAATAATTATATGCATAAGTTCTTCTTTCGTAAACATCCATAGAGGGTTCATTATTATGATTTTCAATAAAAAATCCTTCATAAATATCCTTTATAAAGCTAGATACAGTATTTAAAATATAATGTGTTTGTTGCTCATTTAATTTTAATTTTTCTATTGATTCTCCAATTAAATCATAGGCTAAGCTAATAAGTATATGAGAGATTATAATTTTATCCTGTACATTTTGACGATTTTGATAATATCCAGGATAATCAAAAATTTTGTCACAACAGTAATAAGAAAATTCTAACAAATCCATTGATGCTGCTATCGGTAAAAAATTTATTAAATCCTTACCACCGCAAATCTCATATCCCAATCTTGCAATGTGAGATCTCATTTTTGGTTTACCAAGTCTTCCTATGGCTGCTTCGTATAGTTTTTTATAAATCTCGTCATTATTGCATATTCTGCCTTTCGACTTTTCAAAATAATTTAATATTATTGGATCTACGAGATTTGAAGTTTCCTCCATTATACGAAAATATTTATCAAGCAAAAGCATGATCTCTTTTCTTTCATCTTTTTTGGTTTTTTGACCTTGTTCCATACATTTATATAACTTGCGGATGTTTAATTAAATCTCTGATTGAAACCGCCTATACTTTAACGATTTTAATTTACAACTATTCCATTGTATTATTAGGTAAATAAAACAGCTATTCTGTCCCCAACTGAATAGTCAAAGGAATATTTGAAAAATAAGAAAGCACATCGAACTTTGAATCTTTTAATTCGATCATCTCGAAATTTACACGATCAATAAGCTTAAAATGCTCGTCATCTTTCAAATACTTTTCCTTGAAAGAATTGTAATCCCTGAGAGTAAAATCGGCGTCTCCGCGCTCCAGACGTGCTGGATCTGGCTTGCGAACTTTGAGAAGCCAAAGAGGCCCGGCAAGAGTTTGAAGCGGTTTATAAAATTTATAAAGAGGTCCAGTCGAGTTATCCTCCACAACATCACCAAGCTCAGAGGCTTCCCTGTTCAGCGCTTCATATTCAGCCCTACTCTGACAAAAAATCGCCGAGTAGTTTACTTTTGTTGATTCATCCAATATATGAATTTTATTTAATTCTATTGTTCTTGGAATAATGTATTCCAAGATTCCAGAAACTGTATTCATAATAATTTGAAAAATGTGACTTTATCCAATCAGCACTTTGATAGCGGAAATTATAACAACAGTGCTGAAAAAAGCTTTTACCCATCTGTTCCCTTTCTTCACTGCGATATGAGCACCTAAATAACCGCCGATCAGCATTCCGATAAACAAAGGGATTCCTATCTGATAATCTATTATACCATTAGCCATAAATATTATAACCGAGGCAACGGAAAAAATAGTGAAGGAAACCAGTTCGGTGGCATTCGCTTCGATCATCGGCAGTCCAAAAAAGAAAACAACGATACTGATCAAAATGGCGCCAAAGCCGCCAAAAAAACTGGCAATTATTGAAATTAGAAAATACAGGATATAGCCAACTATTTTATAATTTCTTGAAGTGGTTTTGTTTTCCAAACCAAAATCCTTTTTAAGAAAAATAGTCGGCACAAGAAGAAGGAGCAAGACTCCGGTCAGAGTTTTTAATGAAGCGGGATCAGCGGATAATAAGATTTTTGATCCGATCACGCTGGAAAAAATACCAGCGACGCTTAAACCAATGGCATATTTCCAAACTATTTTCTTTTCTTTTATAAATTTATACAACCCGCCGATACTGAGCCCGATCCCGCCGAATTTGTTCGTCGCCAAAGTTATCTGCGGCGGAATGCCATAAAGCAGTAGGAGAGATATCGAAAATAGTCCCCCTCCGCCGGCTACCGCTCCAACAAATCCGGAAAGGACACCGGCGAAAAAAATTGAAATTAATTGGACAAATATCATTTAAATATTTTTATTGTTCGGAAAAGATATCGGGTTATTTTAGTTACATTTGGCCATCGGTACATAAAACTCCTTGAACCAATGATAGCTTAAACTATAGGAAAAATCAACAAAAAAACCGCCTTAAAGCGGATTTTTACGGCTTGCTGACATTCCCTAAGTCTTTCTCATTCAAACCTCGCTTATTCAACCCAAACTGCTGTTCCATAGCAAAGCACTTCGGTCACTCCTGACATAATTTCATTCGCATCATAGCGGACTCCGACAATGGCATTCGCGCCCATTTCTTCCGCGTGCTTGACCATCAGATCAAAAGCTTCCTGACGCGTTCTTTCGCATAAACTTGTGAACAGAGTGATATTCCCTCCGACGAGAGTATGAAGCGCGCCGCCAAGAGTTCCGAAAATCGATCTGGATCTCACCGTGATCCCTTTCACCAAGCCGAAATTCTTAACTATTTTCTTGCCCGGCAATTCGAGCACCGTGGTGATATTGTTGTATTCCATATTTATAAATATTATTTAATAAACAATACGATGTCCGTCCTTAAATTTCAAACTGTAAATTTAATACGTAAAATTAATCTAGTTTTTTTTAATCAAGCTCGCCTTCGCGAATCTACTGGCCTGGCTTCGCCGGAGGCTACGCCAAGGCGAGCGGACTGTGTCACGCCGTAGCTTCGCTTCGGCGAAGCGAAGGCGGTGTGCGTTCGAAAATATCCGAACCGATTTCAGCGAAAATTAAGCGGAGCGGGCAGAATTTTTACCCCGTAGCGAGCTCGCTCTGCTTCGGGGCACCCCCAAACCCCCCTTCCGCCCGCCCGCGGAGGCGACCATTTCAGATTGGACGATTTCAAGTTTTCTTTGGCGGCAAATTCTTTTAATTCGGAAAGTCGGGACTCAACGCTAAAAATTGTCGTTTTGTCCGGCATAAACTATATTAATCTTATAAGAATAAAAGCTCCGATAATCCAATCATAGATCATACAAAAATAAATGTACCATTCCGGCACTTTTGTTTTTACAATTTGAGATTCTCTGCGATGAATCGCATCCCATATCCCGTGCCAAAAATAACCGATAACGAGAACTAAAGGATTAATCCATAAACCAGCGAGTATTAAGATAAAAAATAGCGTAATATTCGTTACTTCTATAATAATTTCTTTAGCGCCCCCGCTCAAAAAAGCATAACCAAAATAAACCGCAGCAATTCCCATAAGAACTACTGCAAAGAATTCTATTTCTTTTGGCTTTGAAAAAAACGAAGCAATAATAATCGTTATCAATGATAGAATTATTCCTAATATTAATCCTCTGTTTTTTTCACTCATAGTTCATAAAATTTAATAGTTAATATTTATCATTTTTACCGCCACCAAACTAAAATAAACACGCCGAGCAGAATGTCGAAAGCAACACATGTAGGCACATACCAAAATGCAACGGATGTATTGAGAGTCTTTGGATGTTCAATGATGATGTCCCAGACAGCATGTACAAAACATGCCAACGCGAGAAATAATGGATTCACCCAAAGACCTGCAAGCGCGAGAACGAAAAAAACCGCGGAAGCTCCGTCTTGAAGAGCAGCCTTCTTTAGGCTGGCAGTTAACAGTCCTACACCCAAATAAACGCCGCCAAAATATCCGACTAAAACAACCAAAATATCTCGAGCATGTGCCTTAGATAATAATGTAATAGCAAAAGAGACAACAATGGCGCCAATTACGCCAATGAACATAGGTATTTTACGATTCATAATATTTCCCTTCATATTTTCTTGTTCCATATTATTATTTTATTTTATTAGATCTTCAATTGAAACGCCAAGAGCTTTAGCAATCTTTGCCATAATTAACACAGACGGTTTTTTAATCACATTACTCTCAATTTTTGTCAGGGTGGTATATTTAACACCAGATTTTTTGGCAAAATCCTCCTGCGATAAACCTAGCTTTGCGCGATATCGTTTTATATTTTCTCCAATATTGATTTCTGTTGCCATAATTTCAATAATTTGATAGTATTATACTGATATGATATTATTTCAATATAATACTATCACAAAATTATAAATTCGGGAAGCCCGCTTTTGGCCTAAAATGAATTCGAGCCGATATTTTTTCAGGTTCTTTGGCAGTTTTTCAATTCTGAAATGGTCGCCTCCGCGGGCGGGCGGAAGGGGGGTTTGGGGGTGCCCCGAAGCAGAGCGAGCTCGCTACGGGGTAAAAATTCTGCCCGCTCCGCTTAATTTTCGCTGAAATCGGTTCGGATATTTTCGAACGCACACCGCCAGTTGGAAAACTGGGGGGAATTGGCAAGGGTTCGCCAGCCGATTTTCCCTTTATGAATTTTTTATCTTTGCCCGCAGTAGCGGGCAGGCCAAAAGCGGGCTTCCCGAATTTTCTATTTAATTTTAAAAACTATGAAATATTTTATCTACACAAGAAAATCAACGGACAGTGAAGAAAGGCAAGTTTTAAGCATTGAATCTCAAATTTCCGAATTAAAAGAATTTGCCGCCAAAGAAAAACTTGAAATCGTCGCCTCGCCAAGCGAGGCAAAAACTGCCAAAGAACCTGGCCGAACTGTGTTCGGCGAAATGCTTGATCGGATTGAAAAAGGCGAAGCCTGCGGAATTTTGGCTTGGCATCCGGATCGACTGGCTAGAAATTCAATTGACGGAGGTAAAATCATTTATTTGCTGGACACTGGAAAAATAAAAGATTTGAAGTTTCCGACATTTTGGTTTGATAGTACGCCGCAGGGAAAATTTATGCTAAACATTGCCTTTGGCCAAAGTAAGTATTACATCGACAATCTAAGCGAGAATATCAAGCGTGGACACCGAGCAAAACTACGAAAAGGCATTTGGCCGACTTTTGCCCCGCTTGGTTATTTGAATAACCACAAAACCAAAGGGATTGATATTGACCCTGAAAGAGCGTCATTTATTAGAAAAGCCTTTGAGCTTTACGGAACTGGTGAATACACACTAAAAGCCATTGTAAAGGTTTTGGGGCAAGCGGGGCTAAAAAGCTACAAAGGCAATGTTCTTTCCGTCTCCAGTGTCCAGCGTATGCTTCAAAACTCGATTTATTACGGCGTATTTTCTTTCAATGGCTAAGTTTACGACGGAACGCATGAGCCGATTATTTCCAAGAAACTTTTTGATACTGTTCAACAAGTCATGAGTAATCGAGGAAAAAAGCAAAGAAAGAGAAAGCGTGAATTTGCTTTTTCAGGTTTGATGAAATGCGGTTCTTGTGATTGCCTCATAACCGCCGAAAAGCAAAAAGGACATCACTATTATCGCTGCACCAAGAAAAAGCAAAAGTGCGATGAAAAATATTTGCGGGAAGAAAAACTTGTTGAACAAATGAAAGCAGTTATTCAAAAAGTTTCTTTGCCTGACGATTGGGTGAAAAATATGCTTTTAGAGATAGACAAAGAAAAAGAGCAAGTCAACGAAGAAACAAAAAATATTGTTCAAAATCTTTATAGCCGAAAAATTGAAATTGAAACAACAACCGAAAAACTGCTTGATCTTTTTATTGAAGGCAAAAGCATTGAGCCCGAAGAATACCAAGCTAAAAAACAAAAACTTCTCAATGAGAAGCTGGACATACAACAGCGGATAAAGGATTTTGAACAAATGGGAAATAATCGGCTCGAACCGATGAAAGAAATGATTTTAGCCAGTAGCCAAGCCAAAATTCTTTTGTCGCAAGGCGACAATCAAAAAATCCGAGCATTTCTAAAAAATATCGGCTCGAACTTCATTTTGAAAGATAAAAAATTCTTATTTAAAGGGAAAATCGGCTGGCGAACCCTTGCCAATTCCCCCCAGTTTTCCAACTGGCGGAGAGGGAGGGAGTCGAACCCTCGAGACTTTTGACGGTCTACCGCCTTTCCAAGGCGGCGCACTCGACCACTATGCGACCTCTCCAAATGTGTCATGTAGCAAAAAACATGAAACTTGAAACAAAGAACAAGCCGTTTATCAATCGATATTTTTGCTAATTAAATATACTATTATTTCGGGGATTTGTAAATAATGGAGGTCAAAAGGCTTTTTTCGGAAAATAGCAGGATATTGTTGACCGATGGGAGATTTTGTGATACAAGATAATGATACTCGGTCCAAACGCCTGAGTATAAACAGATAGGACAGTTCTAAAGGAGGAATTTGGATGAAAAGGTTTATAAGCGTGTTTTGTTTGCTTGCAATTGCTGTTATGATCACGGGATGTATCGAATCATCATCTGACAATCTTGTTCTCTCAGGACAAGCTCCGTGGGGCGGTGTAGAATTAAAGAAAAACGATGACGGAAGCGTTGAGGGTCATACTGCATGGGGACATGCCAAACTGCAGCAAGACGGTTCGCGAATATTTGGATCAACCGCATGGGGAGGCGTGGATCTGAATTATAACAACGGCCGTTCGTCGGGAAAAATACCATGGGGAGGTGTGAACCTAACCATTGATAGAACCCGACTGAAAGGCAGTCTGCCCTGGGGCGGATGTGATCTCAAACTTGACGGACAAAATTTGGATGGATATTTTCCTTGGGGCACTGCACATTTACGCCTTGGTGACAAATATCACTCCCTCACAGATCCCGATGTCATACTTGCCATTGCTGCGCTTGTATCAGACAAAACTTAAAATATTTACGGCATTGCGGCCGACCCGATATGTCATCGAGGTTGGCTTTTTTCTTTTCCGATGGAATCCGCCGCAAAAAAGCTCAAATACATAAAAAAATAAGCGGTGATGTTTTCCGCTTTTTTTATTCATTTTTATAGATTTCCATCAATACTGCCGAGATCATTCCGATCATACTCCAGTCTACCAGATTTTCACTGAGAATCTCTCTCATTGTGGATATTTCAACGTAGGTCCTTTCGGAATCCGCGATTACGCCATGAGCTATCCCCTGCTGGCTTTTCAGCTCCTGAAATTCTTCTTCGGTTATTTCTACCGAGAAGAGATCAGATCTGTGAACGGACAATGTCCCTGCGAGCTGGCGAGCGCCATGTTTTCTTATCCTTGAGTGATCAATCCTGAGTCCGGTTTCTTCAAAAACCTCATCGGAAGCGACAATGGTCGGGTCCGTTTCATTTTTCGATGATCCCCCTGGAAGCTCATGGATAAATCCATCAGACGTCACTGCAGGACTTCGGAATTCTCTCACCATAATAATCTTTGCATCCAGAATGCTTTCACCTTTTCTATACATCAAGACTGATGAAATATCCGGCCTACCCAAAATAAATTCGTTCTTTTTGTATCTGTCTTCTTTTGTGATATACATCACAACATGCAAGATCCAGATAAAAACAAAATTTTTCTTGGACCCCGGTCGGACATTATATATCTCGCGCGCACTTACCAATTCGTTTCCAGCATTCCTTTGCGATTTATACCAATTCTGAAAAGTTTTTATCTTCCATATATGCAGCGGCACATCGCATTCTCCGCCTTTTCGGAACGCGCCAGCGCCTACCATTTCCATCGCTTTTTTGATCGTATCTTCCAGAGTTTCCGCTTGCGGAACATTATAATCTTCTCCAAGGGCCCGGAGATATTTCATCTTTGGAGCGTCTTTCGGAGCGCCAAGGACGATTTTCCCGGAACTTGCATACATACCGACTTCTATATTGGTCGTATATGCCCGATTTTCTTCACTTCGCGGGATCCAGCAAAGAATGCAATCCGCCATGGAAAGTCCCTTTTTCTCCCATCTGATCTGCCCATAATAATCTCTCTGCCACTTCCCGTCTCTCGGTTCAGGAACGAACACATGTCCATCATATCCCATTTCTTCCAGGATCCTTAGGGCTTCGATCCTCCATGAAATGACGCCTTCTTTTCTGGGAGTCGGCCCCACGAGAAATATCATTTTTTCCGCTTCTTTCGGAAATTCTTCGTTTGCATAGACTACTTCCATATTTTTTCCTCCTTTGTCAAACAACAACTGACGGGAAATGATATCACCGATTCATATTTCCGTCAATATGCCGGCATAAAAAATGCCTCTTGCGAGGCATTTTCATTTTAGGCTCTAGTCCGGCAGAACAGAGATCAGCTCCGCGAGGCGTGGATGCAAAGCGAAAAATCTGTATTCCAAAAGTTTCATCACTATCATAATGTGCTTGAGTTCCGTTCCCGCATGGTCGGGATGGGTCACCAGTTCCTTCACTTCCCCGCCAAGATCATTGAGATATTCCGGAATAGATTCCGAGTTCACTTTATCCTTCAGGCCGGAGACTATCTTATCAAGCTCGTCCTTGTCGAGCCACACGCCGCGGCAGTCAAGGCAAACATCGACCATCACCCCGGTCGAACCGTATTTGATCTTGAAGAGAGGTTTGCCGTCCCGAGGACAATCAACCAATGAGCCGTTTGCCGAAAGCTTCTTTTCATCCTCCCAAAGGTCGAAATCCAGCCAGCTCAGATTTTCATCCCTATTGTCCCGGACAACGCCGAGCTCATCCCTGTCAAACCACAATCCCCCGCAATTTTTGCACCTATCCAGCTTGATGCCGTTTATCTTTATTTCTTCCAGCGAATCACTGCTGCATTTTGGACATTTCATATTCATTAAATTATTTTTGATTAAAATTTGCCTACATAAAGACAGATGCTTTTTACGTTCTGATCGCAGAGAGGATCTGTCAGATCCTCCAGTCTGGCACTCAATTCAAAATTCTGTCCATCAGAAGACTTATAGGCATAATAGTATTCAGGATCCTTCGGATCGCGCGGCAGGTCCTCCCCGCCCGCCGACCTGAGACCGAGTGCCACTTCATTTTCCTCGTTAAGCTTTGACGCAACGGGGCTCACCGGAAAATTTCCATATATCTCTCTGTAGCTATACGCCATAAGAGATATTCTCCCAAGATCATCTTTGCGCTTCAAGTCTCTTCCCGTGATCTCTTCAGCCTCGGTTGGCACCCCCTCCTTTTTTTCCTCCGGCTGCACGCTCTCGCCCGTATTTTCATTTTTATCGTCGCCCGGAGCCGGGGTTGAAGCATTGATAAGGCCGTTCTCTTTCATAAATTCTTCGGTCATAACCTCTTTTCTGAAAGTTGAATCGATGACCGGCGCATAATAGACCAGCGTCGTCAAAAACATGCCGGTCAGCAAAAGACCCAAGGCCACAATTATCTTTATTGTCCCCTGGTGCATCGTCCTGTAATCCTGCGGAAGATCCTTTCTTATGGCTTTAAGATTTTGATATATGTTATATTGAAAAACCAGCGCAAAGGACGTGATGCCGAGATCAACAACGCTGCTCAGGACATTCATGAGATATGACACCGCCTGCGCAGCCACGCTGTTTTGTCCGGCGATCGATATGAGGATTCCGGCAGGAATTCCCACGGCCGCTCCAAATGCTATCTCAATGACTATGATATAAATAAAAAGCCTGAAAGATAGGCTGATCATCCTCCAGAATATCTGAGAAGCTTTCCCCTTTATAAGCTCGTATCCATAGGAAAATGCTTCGAAAGGTTTCAGGCCGTCCAGGATCACGCTAAGCAGAGTGATGAATATCCAGATCTCAACAATATACAGAAGCGGAAGGATAAGAATGAATCCTATAATGATGATCAGAAAAGACATTCCCCAGGCTTCGGGTTTCATGGAAAATTCTTCTCCGGAAGTGATAAATTGAATCAATGCGACAGCCGGAACCAAAAGGATTATTCCGGAATAGATAAAATTCCCGATAACGAACGCAGATAAATAATCTTTGAATTTTCCAAAAGCTCTCTTTATCGATTCGCGAACCTCGAGGTTCTGGTCCTTTATAGTCTCTATTATCGAAATTCCCAGGATCATCGACGGTATGGAAACGACAATGGATATCAGCGCAGACACAAAATACAGATGAACGATGTTATATTTCAATATGGCCGTGGAATCAAAAAAGAAACTGAGCGGAAGGCTTATGGCAAGATCCATAACGCTTAGCGCAACGACTGCCAGCACGACAAGCGCCAAAAATTTACCGAGCCTCTCCTTGAACATGTCCAGCGACATATCAAACAGCTTTTTCCCGTTCAACAAAATGCCTTCGCTGAAAGCATCCGCCCCGGCATTGCCATCCGCAGTGACGGTGTCATTATCTTGCCGGACAGCAGAAGGAACGTTTTGACCCTGAACCACGCTTGGCGGAACGTTTTGACCCTGAACCTCGGGCTTCTTCCCGGTATTAAGAGCGTTCATATTCCCCTTCGCCTGGACCATCTTGCCATAATTTATTTTGCCGGGATCGATCTCCATATTTTTATGTTATTTTGTTTATCATAATTCTATTTATATTATAACACACTTGGGACAAATTGAGATATGCCGATCGGATCAATTCCCGAAATCAAGATATTTCCTACCTTTCAATTCTTCCGGCATATATTTCTGATCCTCCTTATAGTCAAAATTTGGAGAATATTTATATCCCTTTCCATAGTCCAGTTCTTTCATGAGCTTGGTAGGCGCATTTCTGATGTGCAGCGGCACGGGAAGATTGCCGTATCTTTTCACATCGGAAACGGCTTTTCCATAGGCCGTATAAAGCTCATTGTTTTTCTTGCTCCTGGCCATATAGACGACGGCCTGAGCAAGATTCACATTACATTCGGGCATTCCGATGAAATGACAAGCCTGATAGGCGGAAACCGCCTGGTCAAGCGCAAATGAATTCGCGATCCCGATATCCTCGGAAGCGAATCTGATAAGTCGGCGGGCTATATAAAGAGGATCTTCCCCCGCTTCAAGCATCCTTGTGAGCCAGTATAAAGCGGCGTCTGCGTCCCCTCCTCGCATGGATTTATGCAGTGCGGAAATTATATTATAATGTTCCTCTCCATCCTTGTCATAGGCAAGAGAACGCTGAAGAGCCTCTTCGATCATGTTCTTTTCTATTTTTTTGTCGATATCGCTCGCGAATTCAAGGGCATTAAGAGCGATCCTCGCATCCCCTCCCGACATGTCGGCAAGATATTCTATGTCCTCTGTCTTGATCTCTATCTTCAACTTTCCAAGTCCCGATTCCTTGTCCTTTAGAGCGCCTGCGATAATTTTTACAATGTCTTCTTTAGACAGCTTATCGAGCACAAAAACGCGGGAACGCGAAAGAAGAGCGTTATTCACTTCAAAGCTGGGATTCTCCGTCGTAGCGCCGATCAGGATTATTGTGCCATTTTCGACATGCGGGAGAAGAGCATCCTGCTGGGACTTGTTGAACCGGTGGATCTCATCGATGAATATGATCGTCTTTTTCCCCGTTTTTTTAAGCTCTTCCGCTTTTTTCACCTCAGCGCGGAGGTCCTTCACTCCGCTCGTTGTCGCGCTCAATTTTATGAACTCCCCTTTTGTAGCTTTTGCGATGATCGAAGCCAGGGTTGTTTTTCCGGAACCAGGAGGACCCCACAGGATCATTGAGGGCACATTGTCCGTTTCTATGGCTTTTTTCAGGATCTTGCCCTCGCCCAAAAGCTTTTCCTGGCCGATAAAATCAGCCAGCGTTTTCGGACGCATTCTGTCAGCCAGAGGGATTGTGTGGACTTTATTAACCATATTTTTCATCTGATAAAATTTAAGGAGCTAAGCTCCTTGTTGCGCGCTTTCTATATAATACCTCTCTAGATCTTTTCTGCTTCCGGACTCCGAGATCACCATATCGACATAATTCTCATACTCTTTTTCATCCGCGAAATTGGACATAATGGCCTCCCTGCTGCATAGAACTCCCGCCCTGCTTCCCAAATAATCAGGATAGCTGCACCATTTATAGTTTCTTGCATCTGATAATCTATGTATGCCCGCATTGCCGTTGATGTATGCCGAAAGCCACAATAGATACTCATTGGTATCTATGAGGATGGCCTTAAACGGTCCCTGAAAAAGCGATCCGGAACGATCATTTCTCTGGTTGAAATAATTTGTAAAACTGGTGCCGATTTTGTGCATAAACATCCTGATCCCATCGTCCCCGGTCTGCTTCAATATCAAATGATAATGATTCGGATTAAGACAATAGCAGACAATTTCCACCAGCTTTGATTCCAATAAGGAGCTTAGCTCCAAATTCCGGGAGCTAAGCTCCTTATTGGATGAGTTGTTCTTAATGATAGCTCGCTGTTCATAACTCGAAAAATTATTGAACATCTTCATACTTACCATAAATTTAGCATAGTCTTCGGCATCACAAAAAACATCCCGTTTATCTACGCCACGATTATATATATGATAATATTCCCCATTTGCAAAGCTTGTTTTTCGCATACAATGGCCCTAATTGCTCTAATTTGTCTGCATTTACATTATATCCCACCCGAAAAACAAAAACAAACTGTAAAATGCACAGTTTGATCCCAATAAGGAGCTAAGCTCCTTATTGGACGTTGTGTTTCCGATGTCTGTTTATTCCGAAGCGAATGATCCGCTTATTCCCTCGGATAGACCAGAAGCATGCCTACTATAGCCAATGCCGTGAAAAGAATAAGATGACTGAAGTTTCCGTTGATAAGGAAAAGCATCAGCCCAAAGATCGCCATTGATTCCGCAAATGCGATCCGCAAGAGACCGTAATTGATCGGACCACCAGATGAATTAAAGATTGCATTTTTTGACTCTGCTTTCGGATTCAATTTGAATATCACAACAAAATTAATTATGGAGATGATCAGAAATGCCGAGAATACTAATGAATATGTCCCGCCGTCCATGCCTATAAATCCCATAAATCTATCCTGAGACTGGACTATGGTCTCGATATCCGAACCCGCAAGCTTTGGCGCAAAAGTCTTTATCCGAGATTCACTCGGCATTTGCGCTATCAATATTGCAACGATATTGTAAACAAATATCGCAACAAAAAAAGCAAACCAGAGGACTTTATTGTTTATCGGCTTAGGCGCATTCGCTTTTGGCGTCTGGCCATTTTGCTCTTCCATAAAAATAATATTATTTTAAAATTACGTCCACCATAACCCGGACAATGGCATAGGAAAGCCCTGAGATCACGAGCCCCATCAGGGCATACTTTATCGCTTTTTTTGCCCCTGAGATCTCCTCGGGATTCCCGATCGATACGATGTATTTCAGCCCTCCCCATATTATGGCAAGAACCGCCATGGAAGCCACAAAGCCCAAAATGAAATTGGTCGCATTCAGGATCACGCCGGAAAGATCGGAGGAAAGCCCTCCCGGATTCGTTGGCACGATACCGCCGGCCAGATAGAAATATTTTTCCGCCTTTATTTTATTTTTCATATACGCACAATTAACTTCCTTGCTAAAGACAAGCTGCGCAAAAGGCAGCTTGTCTGAATTCTTTATCCCTTGACTTCTTTTATCTTCTCCCTCGTCTTCTTAAGCTCTTCTTCCCTTCTATATCTTTCTTCTCTTTTAAGAATCTCATCATCAGGTGCATGGCAATCTTCTCTTAGTTTTTGCATAGTTTTTTCATCTATTTCTTCATCGATCTCATCTTCCTCTGATCTTGCCTCGGGAGTGATCTTCTTCAAATTGCCATCTACAAAATTTTTGATCTTTTCGAACGGATTAAACCCCATATCTCCTTTCTTCTTATGTTAATTATTTTGCCCCATCTGCCGCCAGAACGCACCCAGCCTTCTCCTTGCCGATCCTCGGCGGCTTACCGCTAATCCCCGTATTCCTTCTCCATTCCCCGCCTGACTCCCTTATTTTTTTTCCCCTTAGCATCCGTCTCTTCTTCCGATTTTTCTGCAGGAGTGAATTTTATCAGACCATCATCCTCAGTTTCTACAAAATTTTCAAATGCATTGAATCCCAAACCCATGGTTCCTTTCTTTATGAATTGATTATTTTCTCTTTTTCTTGCTTCCTAAATAAAGTATAGTTTTGAGCACCGTATCCGGAGTGAGAGAAATACTGTCGATCCCCTCCTTCACCACGAATTCCGCAAAGTCGGGGAAATCCGAAGGAGCCTGTCCGCAAATTCCCACTTTCCTCTTTCTCTTGTGTGCGCCCTTGATGAGCTGCCTTATGAGGATCTTCACGGCTTCGTTCTTTTCGTTTGCGATCGATGCGATCGGACCTCCGTTGTCCCTGTCGATGCCCAGGGTGAGCTGAGTGAGATCATTGCTTCCGATGGAGAATCCATCAAAAACTTTCGCGAATTCATCAACCAAAATTATATTTGCCGGAATTTCCGCCATAACATAGACCCGGAGTCCGTTCTTTCCTCTTTCAAGCCCGGCTTCTTTCATGACAGCAAGAACCTTCTTGCCTTCCTCGACGGTCCTGCAGAACGGGATCATGACAATGACATTCGTCAGGCCAAATTCCTCGCGGACCTTTTTGATCGCTTGGCATTCCATTTTGAACGCCTCTTTATATCTTGGATCGTAATATCTTGATGCGCCTCGCCATCCGATCATCGGATTTTCCTCATGCGGCTCGAAATATGTTCCACCGATAAGATTGGCGTATTCGTTTGTCTTGAAATCGGAGAACCGCACGATCACGTCATTCGGATAGAATGCCGCGCCCAGTTTTCCGATCCCCTGCGATAATTTATCGATGAAAAAATCGGTCTTGCTCTTGTATCCCGCGGTGATCTTGTGTATCTTGTTCGCGGTCTGCTTGTCGATCCTCACTCCCTTGATCTTGCCGTCCAGGGCCATAAGCGCCAGCGGATGAGCCTTGATGGTGTTGTTGATGATGAATTCTTCTCTCGCAAGCCCCACTCCGTCATTCGGAATGAATGACTGGGTGAACGCCTGTTCCGGTTCTGCAAGATTCATCATAACCTTGACCTTCGGCCTCTTGAGATTTTTGAGATCCGTTTTCTTTATCTCAAAATCGATCAGGCCTTCATAGACATACCCTTCCTCGCCTTCAGCGCAGCTCACGGTCACTTCTTTTCCGGTCTTCAGGACCTCGGTTGCATTCCTGGTTCCGACCACGCACGGGATCCCCAGCTCCCTGGAAACGATCGCCGCATGGCAGGTCCTTCCGCCGGAATTCGTCACAATGGCCGCCGCGATCTTCATGATCGGCTCCCAATCCGGATCGGTCATTTCAGTCACAAGAACCTCTCCCTTATTGAAATCCTCAATACTGCTCGCATCCTTTATCGCATTTACTTTGCCTTTTCCGATCTTATAGCCGACACTCGCGCCGGAACACAAAATCCTGCTCTTTCTCTTGATCTTATATTCTTCCAGGATATTCGCATCTCTCACACTCTGCGCGGTTTCAGGACGGGCCTGAACAATGAACAACTTTCCGGTTACTCCGTCCTTTGCCCATTCCATATCCATAGCTCGATCATAATGATCTTCAATGATAGTGGCCCACTCAGCAAGCTTGATGACCTCTTCTTCTTTCAGACAGAATTTTTTTCTATCCTCAATCGGAACCGCCACATTCTTGGTGGAAATCTTCCCTGATGTGCTGTATACAAGCTTGTATGATTTGGATCCAAGCCTTTTTTCAATAATAGGCTTGAATCCCTGTTTCAAAGTCGGCTGAAATACATAGAACTCATCGGGAGTGACTTTTCCCTGAACGATATTTTCTCCGAGACCATAGATCGCATTGATGACCACCGCGTCTTTGAATCCCGATTCAGTATCTATGGAGAACATGACGCCGCTCACAGACTTGTCCGACCTCACCATTTTCTGCACACCGACTGAAAGAGCGATTGAGAAATGATCGAATCCCTTGTCTTCCCTGTATGAAATAGCTCTGTTCGTAAAAAGCGATGCGATGCATTGTTTTGTCGCGTAAAGGACATTATGCACGCCTCTGATATTCAAATAGGTTTCCTGCTGTCCGGCAAATGAAGCATCGGGAAGATCTTCCGCGGTAGCGCTGGACCTGACGGCCGTATCCACATATTCGCCATATTGCTTTTCCATTTCATGATATGCATCCGCGATATCCTTGTTGAGATCTTCCGGAAGTTCGGCGGCCATGATCGTATGGCGCACTTTTTCACCCCTTTCCGCAAGATTCTTCATATTATGAGTGTCCAGATCCTTCAATATCTCCCTGATCTTCTCCATAAGCCCGGAATCTTTCATGAAATGCCTGTAGGCATGAGCAGAAAGCGCGAATCCGTTCGGAATATTGACATTTTTCTTCGTGAGTTTCTGATACATCTCGCCCAAGCTGGCATTCTTTCCACCGACAAGACCGACATCTTTATTCGTCACTTCCTTGTACCATAATATGTTTTTTTGTTTTCTGTTTTCCATTTTATTTTATTATTGTTTAAGTGTTTTTAAAGCATATACATTATAACATATAATCGAATACCGCAAAAGTCCGATTTTGCACTGTATTCCGATATTTTACCCTATCTTGATCCGACCCGTTTTGAAAGTTCCGCCACGGCTTTTTCATAATCTTCTCCGGATTCCACGTTAAGGGAAAATCTCCTGTGATCGTTTATGAAAATGATTATAGACCTGCCCAAGATATCAAAAAAATACGCCATAACCGCCATAAGATTCTTGTCGGATATGTGATAACCCGAGATCTCCGACCACATGAAAAATTCCTTCCTCTTCTCCCGAGATCTCACAATTTCAATTCCTTTCTCGTCTATCCTATAGGACTCCAGAGGCTCCCCGCTGTTATATTTTACTTTGGCATTTATATAGTGAGTGAAAGATGCCAGAATTATAAGAGACACGAGAACAATGATCGCCAGCGGCTTGGAAAATATCAGCAAAAAAACGATTGACAGTCCTATTGTCAGCAGTGTCATGATAAACAGGAACTTCTGGTCCATCCTTCTTTTTATTCCCTTCTCGCTGATCTCCCACTTTATCTCTTTGATCTGTATGTTTTCCGATCCCATATTTTTTTTCGCTTAAGGCTTCTTTACTATATATACACATAAATTTCCAAAGGGTTCGCATCTCGGGTCATTGGTATCTTCGAACGCCGCAGTCAGCTCATAGCTTTTTCCGTCGGATCTATAGCCGTAAAAACGGGAACCGGAAAGGGGGTCTATATAGTTCTTTTTAAGATACCAGTCTTGGCGGAGAAGCTTATATATGTAGCTGTTTTCGTCGCTTATCTTTTCGTATCCGTTCGTTATCGGATATTCGTTCTGATTGTATTTTGCATATTCATCTATGGCATAACTGATATCGCCGAGATCTTTTACTCTTTGATTATCGCGATCGTCGGGAGTCTGGTTGGCAGTTGGAATTTCCGGTGAAACCGCCTCGGGAAGCTCTCCCGTATCTATTTCCTTCACAGGCACAACAACGCTTTCCCCTTCAGTGATGCCCTTTTGATCGGAATAGCTTTTCCAGACAGAATATCCGCCAAAAATTATCATTGCAACGATCGCTATGATGATTATTTTTCTGTAATTGCTTTTTATTTCCATGGCTTAAATGATATTCTTAGATACGATCGGATCTTTTTATATTATACCAATAATACCGCGTTTTTGAAACATACCGTCAGTTTTTTCCGACAGCCTTCCTGAAGTTGTTATAGAAAAACAATAACGCGGCAACCGAAACGAAGAAAAGGTTTATGGCCATTCCATAAAAGATCGAGAGTTCGCCGGAGGCTTTTCCCACCATGACTATTATCACCGAGAATAGGAGAAGATAAAGCTGCGACTGGATGCTGATCGTCGTCGCCCTGTGACTGGAAGGCACGATCTTGTTTATTAGGCTCGTGATATAAACATACTGAGTTCCAAAATTGAAAGAAAGAAGAGCGATGAAGAACAGGATCAGCGCGAGATTCTTTGTCATAAAAGCCAAAGAACAAAATACCGTAACGAGGAGATAAAAAACAATTATTTTTTTCTGGCTGAATTTTTTTTCAAAATAGGGATAGGACATCGACCCCATCGAACTCGAAAGATTGACCCCCACATACACAAAACTGAGATAAAGAACGGTCAGGCCTGCAAAGTCCAGCACCGGCTGATAGTAATAGAACAAGACGTCCGACGCGGCAAGCATTAGGGAAAATGTGACTATGATCAGCCAGACATTCCCTTCTTTCATCAGGAATTTCAGTCCGTCCTTCACCTGGCCAAAATGGCCGCCTATGGATTTCTGATATGCGGGTTCTTTCAGTGTTGAAAGAACAGCGATCAAGCCCAAGCTTGAAAAAACAGCAAGGAGGAACGGGAGCTTGAGATCGATCGAATAAGCGAAAGCTCCCGCGACCGAAGCCACGATCCTGCTCCAGAAAAAGCAGACCATGATCTTGGATTGCGTTTTTTCATATTTGCTTTCCTCGCCAAGATTAAGAAGCGTATCATAAACGATCGCAGAATCGGTTCCGGACCGGAGCGCGCTTGAAAATCCCATAAAAACCATCGAAATGAAGAAGTGTTCAAATGTTCCTCCCAAAAACAGCATCAAGGATGAAAGCGAGGAAAATGCAGTACCGATGATCAAAACATTCTTTCTGGAATATTTATCGGCCCAAACGCTCGAAGGTATCTCAAAAATGACCTGCACAAGGACCAGCGTACTTAGCAGGATACCAACCCGACCGAGAACAAGCCCGCTATGCAGCAGATACAAAATGAAAATAGGCAATGGAAACCAAAGTGCTTCGAGAAATCCCATGAGATAGAATTTCCTGATATTGGATCTCAAATTCATGCTCCAAAAATCAAACATATTCGATCATAACAATTTATTCTGCAACCAGCGGATTTCTTCCTGCATCGATCTCCTCTTTGTCGGAAAGTCCATCACCATCCGTGTCGAATTTATAAGGATCCGTTCCGAGTTTTTTTTCTTCAGGGTCAGTGAGACCGTCGCTATCGCTGTCCAATTGCCCAGGACCGTTGGGATCATAGCCGGCCGACACCTCAACGCCATCTTCATAACCATCTCCGTCAGTATCTTTTACAAGTGGATCCGTTTTCCATGTCTTCACTTCATCAAAATCAGAAAGACCGTCGCCATCCGTATCGGCCAGATTTTTGTCGGTCCCAAGTTTTTCTTCTTCATCATCGAACAGCCCATCGCCGTCCGTGTCAACTTTTTTCGGCTCTTCTTTTTTTTCGGTGACAACCGGCGCGGGTGTATCCGCAACCTCCTCTTTCTTTCTGATCGAACACCCGGAAAAATACACCGCAATCAGAATAAGCACCGCCAGCATGGATATTTTTTTTATGTTTTTCATATTTTTGATTATGATAAATTATTAACCGGCCACCTTGCTGCCCACATTTCCATATTCATCCATCTGCTTCAGGATCTCTATCCTTCTCTCGATCGGCGGATGGCTGTGAAAAAAAGATTCCCACCAAGGTCCTGATCCTTTCCTGAAAGGGCTTGAAATATAGAGATGGGCTGTCGAATAATTCCGGGTCTCAAGAGGATGGCTGTCAGCTGCGATCTTTTCCAGCGCCAGCGCAAGCCCCATCGGATATCTTGTGAAAAGCACTCCTTCCGCATCGGCCAGAAACTCCCTCTTTCTCGATATACCGTAAAAAACAAGCTCTTCTATGAATGGAATGAAGGAGAGAACCAGGGCAAGAGACATTCCTATAAGTATTATGCCATAGAACATGCTCATAATGAAAGCCTTGATCAAAGACTCCGCAGCATCTTCGGAACTCAGGAATTCTGAGAACCATTTGATCATGTTTACCACGATATCCACGATCCTCCTTATGAACCCCATAAGGAACACCAGGGAAGTTGCGAGCATGACATCATTATTCTCGATGTGCGCGATCTCATGAGCGACCACCCCCTCAAGCTCAAGATTATCCAATCTTGAAAGCGCTCCTTCGGTCAGAACCAGGACGGCATTTTCAGGCTTTTTTCCTATCGTAAAAGCATTGATCGCGATATCCGGAGTTTTGCAGATCTTCGGAACAGGGATCCCCGCGACCTTGCTCAGATTTTCGACAGTATTATAAAGGTCCTCATGATCTTTCCGGTCAAGCGCAACCGCCCTGTTTTCTTTCAATATCAGCTTATTCGAAAAAATGTAATCGCCAAAACTCGCAGCCAGCAAGATCGCCAGCGCCAATGCGGCATAAAAGTGATTTCTCAGAAGCATGAGATCGACTATATAGGCGGCAATAGCCAGAAAGATGACAAAAACCGAAACAAATATCATCGTCTGTTTCATGTTCTCGTCTATCCTGTTATATGTTGTCGGCATGATAATAATTATCTATGAAATAATATCGATATAATTGCCATATTCCTCCTTGACCGGCACGAGTTTTTCATATGACGGAATATTCTCTATGTTCAGTTTTTTCACCAGAAAATCTTCCACATAATCGAAATATTGGTCAAGGTCGCCGATCGCCAGATCGTTCCGGGTCCCTCCGTCCTCGCGCTGTCTTACACATGAGTTATTATAGCTTATATAGAGAATAAAATAATAGGTCTGAAAAAACATGGCGATGACGGTACTGATGATCACAAAAGGCACCGCGGCGATCCAATAGACCAGCGCCGAATTGGGATCGGAAAGGCTGATATAGTCGCTTCCCAAAATGAATATCAGCTGGCAGAGGAAGATATAAAGCGAAAATATAAGAAGATAGAAAGCTATCGAAAAGACAAGTCCGAACATGCCCACCGACGACCATTTTTTGTTTATCAGATAACTCTTTATAGCAGCATGCTTCGGCAAACTCCGATAATATGCATAATCTATAGAAGTGTAATTCATCAAGTTTGAGACCATTGCGATCGAAAAATACTGGCTGAAACTTATGCCGGTGTCGCTTGAAAAAAGAAATCTCCTCCTCATATGCCAAAGAGTATTGTGTACATAATACCTGATCCACAATTTCTGAAAAGTCAGATTGAGGATGCCGGAAATATCGGAAAGTTCTTCTCTGAATATCTGAGAATAGGAATGATTCGCATTCTCGTTCGACACCGATTCAAACAGCTTCTTGAAAAAGACCACGTTCAAAAAAGTTATGATCGCCGGCATCAAAATAAGAAAGAACCAGAATGGCATCGTGATCCAGATGATAATGACGGCAATGCTGAACAGAGCATATATCATCTCAAAAGAGAATATCGACGTGACACTGACTGACCATCCGGGCCCGGTCAGAATATCCATCATTGTATCGAGATTGAAAAAAAGGAACAGGCATATGGCCGGAAGAATGATGAGAGCCAGAACAACTGACGATATATGTAAAAAATACAAAGATCTGTTCCGGCAAAACACCGCCCAGGATAATCTTATGATCTTCAGACCCAATGAAAATCCATTGCTCCTTGAAGCAATGATGGCAAAAGCAATGGCAATGGCCCCGAAAATAATACCCAGTATATCATAAAATTGTATCTGCATGATCCCTTTCTTTGATTATCTCATTAAACGCCGGCGACGGATCAATCGACTTTAAAATTCCGCATCCAGTCGCTCCGATAATCCACGTTGAACTGCCGGAAGAACTTCACCTCGCTCACCTGCGCGCACCATTCATCCCCATACATGAAGATCGACCGGGTAATATCCGAAAAATATTCATAATTTGTGACCGGATTGCACCTCGCGCTGAGAATGGCATAGTTTACTATATTTCCGACAAATCCCGCATCGCTCCGGAAATTCTTCAGATGCTCGGCTTCGTGCACAAGAACCGAAGCAAAAAATATATTATCCTCGACCGAATCAAAAGGAGAAGCAAAAACACCGTTTATCTCAATGAGATTATCCGGCATATGAGCAAGCCCGAGGAACAGACCCATATCCCTTGCGGGAAATACGAAGGATTCTGTATTGGAAACGATCTTTTCATATGCTCTCGGATCAATGGCCCTGAGAAAATCCAGAGTGTCCGAAAGGTTCTTGATGCCGGATAAGGGTCCCTTTGCCGTTCGGAGGAGATATCCGGCCTTCTCGTCCAGAGCTGCGCTGTTCTCATAGTTCAAAATCCTCTGGTGTGTGAATGCATCGAAAAAACTATTGAAAAGCGTCAGAATGATCACGATGTTGATGGCCATGAATATCCTCACCGCTTTTTCGAATTCAGCGATATTGGGAAATATGCGGTCATAGAATCTCACAAATCCCCCGGTTATGCTTTCCCTGGCCTCGGGAGTAAATTTGTTTTTCCTTGAAAGATAAATGAGCGAGATCCTGACCAATGAATAAAGCAGGAAAAAGCTCAGGCTGAAAACTCCGACAATGCTGGGGAAAAGCTCGAACTGAAAAACAAGAGATAACAGAAAAAAAGAGATCTTATATAGCGCTATGGACGCTGCAAAAACAAGAAGGTATATAGTGAACTCGAAAACAAACCCCCTGAAATTATCTTTTTTCAATTTCAGAAGCTTCCACCAAATTATAGAAAGCAATGTAAGAATAATCAGATCTCCGATCATAATGCTTTTTTATTGCCGAAATAGCCTATTATAATTCTCCTCGTCTATGATCCTTATCTGCTCCTTCAGTTTCCTGTAGTCGTCCGGAAAAAAAACATCTGCGGGAGCAACGACCAGCGGATCGTGCCCATATTTTATCTCACTGAAATCATTATATCCGTCCGAATCCGTGTCTGCTTTGTTCGGGTCACTCGAAACGACAAATTCTACATTATTTGAAAGCCCATCGCTGTCGTTATCCTCCCCTTTAACAATATTATCTTCTTCCGGCAAGCTTGATTCCGGCAAGGGCGCAGCATCCCCGGCATCCGTATCCATCGAAGAAGTGTCCCCGCTTTCACCGACGCTTGCATCGACAGGATCTTTTGCATCACCCGCAGGAATATTCCCGCTTTCCTCTTGTCCGCTCACTGGGGATATAGAGCCGGCGCAACTCATCCTCCTGACAAAATCAAATGCACGATCACTGTTGAATTTGTCCGCCTTGTTCGTTATAAGGATCACAATGACGCTATCCGCGCAATCTATCTTTCCTAAAAAACCCGAGATCTTATCGTTAAGGTTCTGATATCCCTCATTTTCTATCATATTGTAATTCACTTCCGCCCTGCCGTCTTCGATCTTGCCCGTTCCTCTCACCGCATAACTGTCCGCCGCATAAAATTCTATGAATATCTCGTCATTCGATTTCTTGTCTTCGCTTTTGGTTGAATCATATCTCAGATGCGCGTCGGAGAAACCTTTTGACATCGCCAGAATATTTATTTCATTTCCGTTCTTTTCGTCCAGTATTTCAACATTTTTTGCCATGTCGTTGAACATCTTTAATTTGAAAGCGCCCTGAAAAACAAAATAATCGTCTATAAGCTCCCAGTTTCCGATCTTTTTCGCCTCCTCAAGACCTATCTTCCTCTCGTCAAGATCGCGATAGTACCAAGTCAGGCCTGCAGCGCCGGCGACAACCAAAAGCACCAGGGCTGCGAGCGATAACTTCACGGCAACTCCCCGGAAAAACTTCTTGTTATATGATTGTATCTGTTCGTATTGATCCATATGAACTTAAATGAAGATCATCTTAATATAGAAACAAGTCCGACAAGCATGAACAAAGCTCCGAGAACTATATCCCACAGGCGAGGATAGCTCCTTATCACAGATCCCTGATCGTTGATCTTGTCCAAAGAAACATATTGTCCCATCCCCCTGAAGAACCAGCCTTCGGCCATGACCGATCTGCCGATCAGACCCTTTAACTTATTCAGCGCAAAAAACAAATTCCCGAGCACGCTCAAATTCGAATTATAATCAAGATAGATCAGCCCGCCATTATCTTCGAACATCATATCTTCCCCAAGCACCGCGCCGGCATCTCCGCGCCCGACGACTTTTCCGCTAAGTTCTACTTTTTTTCCTCTCACGGGACAGGCATAGATATCCGACATAAGCTCCCGGATCGTCGTTTTTTCGGCCGCAAGGTTCGGAAATCTGTAGATCGCTTTTATGATCATCGCCGCGCCAAGAAGCAGGAATACGAAACCGACGCTTCCGCCGCTCACAAATGCCATGAACGTCCCCACGGCCGTTCCGATCTGCGGCAAAAAACTTATGCACAATCCGAGAAAAAAATTATGATAAAGCCTGACCTTGTCGATCGGGATCGAGTTGACGGTGTTCCTGATATTGAAAGGGCCGCTCTTTCCCATGGCAAGCGAAAGCTCATTCAGCCTTTCGATCCTTTTTCCGGTCAAAGGATGGGTCGAACCCAGTTCCAGAATAAATGCCCAGGGACTTATAAAATCATATGCCATGACCTTGCAGATCATTTCCGGAGAATCCGAGAGATTGGCGACCAGCCCCAAACTCTTCACACTGTGCACATCGATTATCCCCAAAGCCCTGGTGCTTTCCATCAGCCGGTGCGATCTCTCGTCATCCTTTTTTGCAACGATCCCATAGGCGATCCTCACAAGGGACCATGAAAGGACCTCCGGCTTTCCGGTGGTCTTTGCCGAAAATTCATCGGCATAATATTCGCGAAGCCTGCTGAGATACATAAGTATATAGGTACCGGCAACATAGAAAGCATAGGACATGACGGCGATGAACAGATACAGAATATTTCCCCTCTTCCTCGCAGACGGGCTTTTGGTTGTCGAGAATATCACATAGAATTCATAGAGTATCTGGAGAAAAGTGCTGGCGATGGTGATCACGACAAAATCGTAATGAACTATGTGCCCCACCTCGTGCGCAAGCACCGCCTCGCGCTCATCCTGCTTGAGATACGTGAAAAGTCCTCTTGAAAAAATCATCCTCGCATTCCAGGGAAGAGAACCGTATGTGAACGCGGTTGGGTTGTCGTCCTCGATTATCCCCACTCTCGGAAAACGGATCTTGTTGTCCTTGCAGACCTTTTCAAGAAATGCCGCCGTTTCAGGATGATTGTTGTGAAGATCCCTATATTCATAGAATTTCATATGATAGAAGATCCTGAGCATCACATCGGTGATCGACGGACCCACGAGCCACATGATGATATTAAAAAAGATCGTCGCCAAGATCAAAAAAGGGATATTTATTTCCCCGAGAATATATGCTGCAGCCAAAAAGATCGTAAATACAAAACCGGACAAGACACTCAATGTTATCAAACTCGCTTTTTTCAGATTTTTCAGCATGAAGCTTAGATAAGTTAAGTTGATGAATCAAGCAACTTTCTTCTTTCCAATTCTATCCCAAACGAAAATCAAAAAATAAGATGTTATAAAACATTAAATCACCGTAAAAAAATCCTTCCCTAATCCAGCTTCATAAATTGTTTGATTGAATTTTTGCCGACCATAATTTTTAATTTTACATTGTCATTTTCCATTTTTGAGCCATAGGCTCATCAGCCTTGGGCTCGAGATTTTTTCATTTTTTATTTCCCTACCTCTCCGCCTTCTGCGGACCCGCCGGAGGCGGGCATCCCCATCAATGCCGCGATCCTCTCTTCGACCGGAGGATGGGTCATGAACATCTTGCTCACATTCTGGCCTTTGAATGGATTCGCGATATAGAGGTGCGCCGTGGCGCGATTCGCAACCTCGAGAGGCTCCTGATCGGCGGATATTTTCCGAAGCGCATTGGCAAGTCCTTCCGGATAGCGTGTCAGAAGAGCTCCGTCAGCATCAGCAAGAAATTCTCTCTTTCTTGAAATTGCCAGCTGAATGAGCATCGCGAAAAAAGGAGCGATAATTGAAAGCAGGATCGCGATGATCATTATATACTCGCTGCCCTTGCCCCTGCTGTCCCTGTTTCTTCCTCCATACCAAGCCCAATGTCTGAAAGAATCCGCAAGAAGCGCAACGACTCCGACAAGCACAACGACAACAGTCGAAAGAAGGATGTCCCGGTTTCCTATATGGGAAAGTTCGTGTGCAAGCACTCCTTCCAATTCAGACTTTTCCAATTTTTGAAGAAGTCCGGTCGTAACGGCGATCACGGCATGCTGAGGGTCCCGCCCTGTCGCAAAAGCGTTGGGCGCAGTGTCTTCAATGATATAGATCTTCGGAACCGGAAGACCGGCAGTGATGCAAAGATTTTCAACAAGATGATAAAGATCGCGCGCACTGTCGTGATCGATCTCGTGCGCATTGCTCATCATGAGCACAAGTTTGTCGGAATACCAATAGCTTCCGACGCTCATAAGCATGCTGAAAATCACCGCAAACCAGAGGATCGCGCTGGAACCTATCGCTTCGGAAAAAACCCATCCGACTGCGATCACAAAAACAAGAAAAACAGTGATCAGGAAATAGGTGCTCCTTTTGTTGTTGTCTGCCTGTGTATATAGAGTTGGCATAGAGTTAACTTAACATTAAAAAACAGCTCTTTACCTTGATTATAGGGTAAATCAGAGCAAAAAGCCATCTTTATTCCATTTTTCCCGCACCAAGAGGATTGAATCCGTTTTTCACCTCGTTGCCATCGGAATAACCGTCGCCATCAGTGTCGGAGTCATCGGGATCGGTTTTATATTTCAAAGTTTCATCGCCATCGGAAAGCCCGTCGCCATCGCTATCCTTGATCATTTTATTTTCGAGGCAAAAATTCTTCAATTTATCATCAATAATTTCACTGCATATTTTCAGATCGCGCTCTACAAATGCCTTTCTGTAAAGAAATACCTCCTCGCATGTATTTAGAGCTTTTTCGGAATTCAAATTCACGCAATCTTCCGTTCTATTGTAGAGTATAAATATTTGTCCTATGCAATTCACATAATTCCCGCCATCAAGCGATTGGCATTTGCTGATCCTCCCCTCGCTACGCTTTTCCACAATGACATTCATACATCCAATAATTTTTTCTTGGATCTGGATCTCTCCACAAATACCGCTATCCGCCCTGATAAAAGCGACGGACGCGATACATTCACTTCTATCACCCCTTCCCAAACATGGGCCGATGGAGTTTATGCTGTGTTTTGCCGTTTCACGGAAAAATTCAATTTGCGCTTCGCTGAATTCCGGATGATCTCTCTTCAAATCCGCCAAAATATTCAAAATATCATTATCTTCGCTTATTATGTCCTCGACCTTCTTTTCTTCGGTTGTTTTTCCATTAGGATCCACTACATTCCCCGTATCTGGTTTTTTCCTCTTGAGTCCGAAAGAAAATATCAAAACAACAGCCAAGATCACTGCCAGAACCCCGACAATTATTATTTTTATTCTCTTACTGAACATAAGGATGATTATTTCCAGCATTGAAAATAGCCGGTTGTATGATTTATTCCTATGGCCCAATCTCTGGTACTTTGTCCCAATACACAATTACCCCCGCTATAACCAATGGATTCACTGAACACATATCCAGGAGGAAGCGATGAAGGACCACTGTTGGCGCCCCCACAGCACGCATCAGCTCCGCAACTTACCAAATCGCAGCAGGCATAATCAAGAACATAGGTTGTGGCATTATTGCATTGACCATAATTACCATCGATTGGCGTTGGCGCATTAGCAGTGCACTCATTCCAGCCATTGCAAGTACAATTGCAACTTCGCTTTCCAGCAACCTCAATACCGGCGCAATGAAGAGGATAGCCTACACCAAGCACGGCCTGGCAATCCATGTCGGGAGTAACACCAGGCTCACAAACTTCAACCCCATTCACTATTCCATCACCGCAAAAAGTGGTATCCAGATTACAGCTGATCTTTCTCCAGCTGCCGTCCCCCATCGGATCGCTGAATCCAAAAAGCACCATGACCAAATTCACAATAAGCCAGGCAACAAGAACAGCCACAAATCCAAGAACGGATTTGGAAATCACCAACTTAACAGCAGCCAATCCGCCCGATCCCCCAATGGAAGTTATGGACATCAGCATTCCGAGCACGATGAAAAGTATCGTGAATATGCCGACGATCCCGATGAGATAATTTATTATATTATAGATCGTGGGAACAACGTGGCAAAGATTGCATGGCGCCGTTTCATTCCAGGGAGTCACGGGATCGTTCAAGACCCTTCCACAAGGAACCAAACCCCCTATTTTTCCCCGAGGCTCACAAGGTCCTGCGGTTGACGGCGGAGTTAGGGGCAAATTGCATGCACCACAAGAAACGCTACACAATTTAGGCAAAGGACAATTCGTCAGACCATCGCAAGCTTCCAAGCCTTCTATTATGCCATTTCCGCAACAAGCCGGATTTCCAAGACAATCCGAATCATCACAATTAATAAACCCATCTCCATCATCGTCAGCCGGCAAACCTGGACTATCGTCACATATTTCAGAGGATGAACCGGTGATGTCATAAACGGCCGAATCACTCCCGGAATCTCCTCCCTGCGATGCGGTTATTGTGAAAGAAAAACTGTCTGCGGAAGTATAAGGCCCTCTGCAGGAAGTTACAGTGAATGGAATATTAACAAAACCTCCGGGAACAATTGCAGGAGTATTTAAAGGAAGAGTTTCAGTCCAGCTATCTTCTATACATGGAGCTGCTGGTAATGTTATCGTTAATGAAAAAACTCTATCATCTACGCCGGCTACGCAAGGAGGATCATCGTCATTATTGGTCACGGTCAAAGTGTAACCCAATACGCTTTCTTCTGCTCCAAAGTTTAAAGCTGGATTAATAACAACAGTTGGATCTTCCGGCGCACACACTGCCCTTGCATTTTCAACATTTCCCAAAAAAAAGGCAAAAGCAAAAACAATGCACAACATCAATTTGTTTCGCGCTTGAAACATGTTTATACGTTTAGGCTGATAATGAATTATCCGCATCAGGCATCAGGCAGCTAGAGATCGTGTTCATTAGAAACTGACCTTTGGAGCTTCTTTCTGAGCCGCATCTTCGATCTGGAAGAATTCGCGTTTCTTGATCGCCATCATGCCCGCAATTACGCTGTCGGGGAAAACCATGATCTTGGTGTTCAGGTCGCGGACGTTGCCGTTATAGAACCTTCTCGAAGCCTGGATCTTGTTTTCCGTGTCGGAAAGCTCCTTCTGAAGTTCCAAAAAGTTCTGGTTCGCTTTCAGCTCGGGATAGCTCTCGGAAACCGCAAACAGGCTTTTCAACGTTCCGGCAAGCATATTTTCCGCCATTCCTTTCTGCTCGGGACCTTGCGCGCTCATGGCGCTCGCCCTGGCCTGGGTCACTTTCTCGAAAACATCTTTCTCGTGAGTTGCATAACCCTTTACCGTGTTGATAAGGTTCGGGATCAGATCATATCTTCTTTTCAACTGGACATCAATATCGCTCCATGCCTCATCTGTCCTGACCTGAAGGGTCACAAACCCATTGTATATGCCTATAGCCCAAGTGATCAGAATGATCACGGCAATAAGCAGAATCGTTAAAATCGCATCCATGTTTTTTTCTTAATTGTTAATATAAAAGCTGGATTATTTTATATGGCTAATTATAACATAAAAATATATTTTTCACAAAACGTTTCCATGCACATAAAAAGAGCCCCGAACCATTCGGGACTCTTTTCTATTCAAACCGAAACATTACATCCCCATTCCCATGCCGCCCATTCCACCCATGCCGCCCGGCATTCCGCCATGCGCATGTTCTTTCTTTTCCGGAAGATCGGTGATCGCTACTTCCGTAGTAAGAAGCATCGCGGAGACCGAGATGGCATTCTCAAGAGCGGACCTTGTGACCTTCACCGGGTCGATTATCCCCTCTTTCACCATGTCGTCCACCATTTTATTCGATACTGCGTTATAGCCGAGGTTCTTCAGCTTGGAATTTCTGACGAGATTCGCCACAACAGCGCCCTCTTCTTTTCCGGCATTCTGAACGATCTGGCGAAGCGGTTCTTCAAGCGCCCGAAGAAGGATCTTGAATCCCGCATTATATTCATCCTGCAGATCCAGACTGGATGCAGCAAACTTTCCTTCATCGAATTTCTTTTTGACGGCGACACCGGCTTTCACCAGAGCGGTTCCGCCTCCCGCAACTATACCCTCTTCAACAGCGGCTTTTGTTGCAGCCAAGGCGTCTTCAACTTTGTGTTTCTTGTATGTAAGCTCGGATTCAGTCGCAGCTCCGACCTTGAGGATCGCAACTCCTCCGGCAAGCTTGGCCAATCTTTCCTTAAGCTTTTCCTTGTCAAAATCGGAATCGGAAGCTTCTATTTCTTTTCTCAGTTGCGCAACTCTCTTTTCAATATCCTTCTTATCTCCCCGTCCGTCAACGATAGTCGTATTGTCTTTCGTGGAAACGACTTTCCTCGCTTTTCCAAGCATATCCAAAGTCGCAGTTTCAAGTTTCAATCCGAGGTCCTCGGTTATAACCTTGCCTCCTGTGACAGCTGCAAGATCAGCGAGCATTTCTTTCCTTCTGTCACCGAATCCCGGAGCTTTGATCGCCAAGGCGCTGAAAGTTCCGCGGAGCTTGTTGATGATCAAAGTCGTGAGAGCTTCTCCCTCGACTTCGTCAGCAATGATGACAACATCCTTTTTCCCGGTCTGGGTTATCTTTTCCAGGATCGGAAGGATCTCGTTCAATGTGGAAATTTTCTTGTCCGTGATCAAAATATACGGATCTGCCAGTTCTGATTGCATTTTTTCCGCATTGGTGATCATATAGGGAGAAATATAGCCTTTATCGAACTGCATTCCCTCCACTATATCGCTGGACATACCGAAAGTCTGAGATTCTTCAACGGTTATAACTCCGTCATTTCCGACTTTTTCCATAATTTCAGCAATAATGTTCCCAATCTCAACATCTTCCGCGGAGATCGTAGCGACCTGCGCCGTCTCGGCTTTGCTCTCGATCTTCTGTGAATTCGCGCGAAGCTCGGCCACAACTTCTTTTCCGGCTTTTTCTATTCCATGTCTGATGCCGACCGGATTCACGCCCATAGCGACATATTTCAGACCTTCAGTGATGATGGCCTGGGTCAGGACCGCAGAAGTCGTAGTTCCGTCTCCCGCAACATCATTCGTTTTGGAAGCGACTTCCTTCACCAGTTCCGCACCGATGTTCTCAAACTTATCCTCAAGCTCGATTTCTTTCGCGATCGAAACTCCGTCATTCGTGATGGTCGGAGCTCCATAGCCTTTGTCCAGGATCGCATTTCTTCCTTTGGGGCCCAGCGTGATCTTCACGGCATTGGCAACCTTGTCTATTCCCGCCTTAATGGCCTGCCTTGCCGATTCGTCGAATTTTATATCTTTTGCCATAATATTTTCTTTTAATTATAAATGTTTTTTCTTCAAGCGAGTTGTTGCTGCTCAGGCGCTTGGGATGAACTGACGTCTAATTTAAAAATCAAATATCAAAAATCAAAATTTAATGTAAAATTAAAATATTTTACGGATAATTTTGTCTTTTTGATCTGTCATTTTGCACTTTGATTTTTCAATTTTGCACTTTTGTGTCAAAACACCTTTCGCCGCACATCACAATCCTGATTGGCATAATTTACTCACTATTTTCCTTCAACGATCGCCATAATGTCTTCGTCCGAAACGACAAGATATTCTTTGCCGTCGATCTTGATCTCCGTCGGGCTGTATTTTGAAAAAAGCACAGTGTCACCGACTTTGACATCCATCGGGATCCGCTTTCCGGCATCGTCAATTTTTCCCGGACCGACAGCGAGAACTTTCCCCTGTTCCGGCTTGTCCTTGTCAACCGTATCGGGAATTATGATCCCGCTTTTTGTTTTTTCTTCTTTGGAAACAGCTTCCAGGATGATCTTGTTTCCGAGAGGTTTCAGCTTCATATGACTTTCCTTTCCGCACCTGCTTTTCGGCAGACGCATTAACTTGTTAATTGGGCTCTGATCAGGCTTTATTAAATTTTACCTCGAATCTTCCGAACGATTTTGGCACTCTCTCTGTTTGAGTGCTAATACCATTCTATTCGTTTTTCAGCGGGTGTCAAGAGGACAGCCCATTAGCTTTTTAGGTTGTAGCTTTTTAGATGTTATCGGAATTAAACCATTAAAAAAAGATGCGAATAATGCATCCTAAGAAGCTATTGATTCAATCCCGAATCTTTTTGTTCTGCAAATTCCGAAAGCTTTTTTCGTTCCCGATTTCAATTCGGGAATTTTTCTAAATTCACAAAAATATTTGCGAACTTGGAAAATTGGAAGGAGTGCTTGGTCGTGCGGACTTTACACTCCTGTCTTTTTTACCATGTTTCTATTTAAACATAGTATTCATTTGGGCGATCATATCAACCGCCCCCATTTTTTCTTCTTTGATTTTCGTCTCTTTTCCTTTTCCTTCCTTCTTATACGAAATTGTTTGTCCATTAACATCTCGTTCATCCACGAACTGAGATGCTATGTTCTGTGCCCAGCCGAACGGCGCCGAGACAAGAACCCAAGTTTCTCCGCCAGAGCCTCCGCCAGTGGAAACTTCGGAAAGTTTTCTGACTTCCGATCCAAACTCCACATGAAAGCTTGGCCAGCGCTTGGCTCCGCAGCCCGGACTATACTGCTCGACAAGCACCAATTCCATTTGAGGATTTTCCTCGCAGGGGATCAATACGACTCCCTCATTGGTGATAACAATGTAGATTTTATCCAAATTGCCATCCGATGCAGGAGTGCTCGCAATAAGTCCCGTATCATGACGTGTCATTCCCGACTGTGGACTGAATGGTACTTGTCCGTCAGCGACACCAATACCCTTGCTGACACTGTTTCCGCGAAGTGTCAAGGCGATATGGGGAGTTTTCATAACCATTCCCCGCCGCCATTTTCAACTATCACCAGTGCCAGTCGAGCCTTGCGTCTTTCCGGCGTTTCAACAACCCATTCTTTTCCGGTCCACATATACCACGTGGATGAGTACTTAGAATTAAGCCGGAAAATTGCGCCCGGTGAAAGAATCGCAAGAACCTCTTCGCCATGGTTCGTCCGGCCAGCCTGCCCGAAAGCAATCGTGCCGGAAATAATCGTTTCCACTCCTTGGGCATCATGGATACCATATGACCGACAACGATCATACGACCCCACGGCGTTGATTACCGCCAGGCAACGATCCTCGTCGTTCCAGTCTCCACGAACAAGGACGATTCCCGTGTCTGTCTTCTTGGCGCGAACCTCGGAACCATTACCAATAATGGGAATAATTCCTTCGTTTCGTCCGCGACCACTTTCGCCAATAACAATGCTATCACGAGATCTTATAATCCCTGCTTTCGGGTGATATGTTTCCCACACAGTCCCCTTTTTCTCGTAGGGCGCCCATAGCTCCCCGCACTCCTTACATGGTCCGGGATTATTCTCTCCAGGATCGATGAAAGTTATATCGCTTTTTCCTTTATTAGGACAAGGGACATCCATTTCCATCATTACCGGATTATCTCCCGGCGAAGATATTGTGTACAATTTCATTTTATTCACCTCTTCTCTTTGTGCTCGAAAGACTAATTTTTCTATGAGCTTTAAACTCCGCATTACCCGCGGCTAGGGATTTCTTCTGATGTCTCTCGCCAGACTTCAAACTCCTCAGTTGGCATCGTTTTGTAGCCATCCCAAGAAAAAATCTCGACAAGACCGGTTCCGCATCGCCGACCCGTTTCTGCAAACACATATCCTTTCGGATCTGTGAGCCGAACAACCAAATGTCCTGTGGGACAACAATGTATATTGCCGTCCTTCTTAGACAAAATTTCGGCACCGATGGCTTCAACCCTGCTATAATTTCCACGGAATCCGCCACGCAGAGTTATGAGCATTAGCTTCTCGTCCTGTTTTTCCGAGCACGGAACAATAAGTAGTGTTCCTTTTTGTGTTTCGATCAACTTTGACGGCTGATCATCAACACTCACATTCGGACAGGAATATCCGTCTGCCGATGGCTCTTTCCCCTTAAACTTTGGAACATAGCCGCTTGCGACTGGCTGAAATGCACTATAACGTGCTCCAGCTCCACGAAACGCCGGAAAAGGTTCAACTGACCAATTCCATGGCATAGGACGGAATGAGTTCGTCTTTTCTGAAGAATACAATATTTTTATCATTACTTTCTGCCTCCTAAATTTCAATGTTCATCCTGAAACATTCTCAGGAACCCTTTTTAAAATTTTCATTTTAACAAAGAGTAACCTGTTTACCCGCCCCCAGCGGGATTGCAACCGTTTGTTTCAGGATAAACAAATTACTCTGTACTAAATAATTTTCTAAATTTACCTTTTTATGAAAGATAAGCTTGGAAAAAAATTGAAAAGGGGAAAAAGTTACTTATTCATCAATTGACTTAACTATTAATACAAAGCCAACGATAAATAATGCCAGTGTGAACCAGAATGCAAGCGCCCAGGCAAAGTTGTTTGGGAATCTGGAGATTCCCGGAGGCACTGTCACAGCAGAACCCTGTTCGCCCTTGTTCGTTAAGGTTTCCCTTAACTTCATGAGCACGTTGCTCTTGTCGAGCTGTGAAGCATTTTCAGGAACTTTTTTGAGTTCCCAAAGAGATGCGTTCATGTTCTCATACCAGAACCCTACATCTTCATCCGGGGTTCTCAAAAAACTTATTATCGTGGTATACCCATGCGTATACCCATTCACCCTCATGTTCTCAATCACGGTTTCCATTTCCTTCGTTGCGAGGTCAATGGTATTCGAATCAGCGGCTCTCTGCATATGGCCGCCTATCTCCTGCTCAAACGTGATCTCGGCCTTATACAATAAAGTTCCAGCACATATTACAAACGTTAGGCATAATAATATGCCAAAAACAAATTTTAGTCCATTCATATCCTCACCTCTCCCTGTCTTGTTTTATTTTGCCTTACCGCGTATAGTCAAAAGACAAAAAACAGAGAATTTTATTTATGCGGTTAAAGCGTTTGCTGGATTGCTGGTCAACAAACACTTTGCCCGCATAAATATTATCGAGAACGTGAAGATTACCGATGAATCAGGAACATGATTTGATATTATTTTTCCCCTTTTTCAATGTGCATCGCCGCGACATAGCTTTACGCGACATCGGGCATGCTTCTCTTCGTATTTCTACGATTTGAAGACTTCTTGACCCGTGAAACCTTTATCTCACCGGGTTAGGCCTCGAAATTTTTTCGAAGCTTTTCTAAGTTTACCTTAGCAAAAGATAAACTTGGAAAATCGGGGAACGGATCGCTTCGTCATTCTTTCTCAGGGCAATGCCCTTCTTAATCAAAAAAGCGATCGAAAGAGAGATCCTTCCAATCGCTTTTTTAATCCATGCGATTAGTATGACATTATTAAGTATATAGAAATATGTTAATGTTTGCTTTATTGATTATTAATCTATTACTAAGCAAGCATTCGGTTATATTCCTTTATACAACTCATTAATGACTCTCTCCTTTCATTAATCTGTATATTTAATGTTCATTTACTGTTATCTATTTTCTTATCTTGAAATTAAAGTATATCACATTTTTTGATATTTGTCAAGAGAAAGCTTAACAACAAATTAGGAAAATAGTCCTATCTCAATATACCCAAATCCACTGCCAATAAACGAGTTCCGGAACAATAAAAAAGGCTTTTAAAAAGTCTAAGGCAAACATTGACATCGGTTGTCCTAAAAAGCCAATAAGCTACAAACTGAAAAGCTATTTATTCAGTCCCGAATCTTTCTGCCCTGCAAATTCAGCAAGCCCCATCTTTTCCATGCGGGAGTTGAATTCCGGGATCACGAATCTTTCATGAGAATCCGGATGAAATTCGAGCTGATCATCGCCTATCGTTATCCGGCCTCCGGATTTTTTATACAACGGATCGCTCTTTATTCTTCTGCTTTGAAATTCGGAGAGTTTTTTCTCCAGCACATCCCCGATCACGTTCGACAGCATAAAACCGGATACTGAAGAAATAAAAGAAAGCACAGCGCTTCTTTTTATGCTCCTCGAGCTCCCAAGCTCTGAACCCCTGCAATTTTCGACATAATTTCCCATCCATTCGTTTTCTATCTGAAACTCTTGAAAAAGCCTGAGGTCTTTCGGATGTTTGTATAAATTGACCAGATGTATATAGCTCTCGGCGTTATACAAGCTTTCAAAAGGTATCTTGAGAGATCTGTCGGTAATATAATGGTTAAGACAGATCATATCTTTCGTCACCTTGCCATGCCTTTTTGCAAAAAGAAGCGAAGTCAGAATGGTTATGAACGTCCTCACCGTCCATATCCTTCCGGACTTTGCCACAACGATAAGGTCTATGTCCGAGTCCCGCCTGCTGTTCCCGAGCGCAAGAGACCCGCTTATGAAGATGCCTTTCAAAAATGGCGTGACTTGCATCAGCCAAAAGATCTTTCTGGCCTTCTTCCATTTTTGGTCCGCTATTTTTTTCCGCTCCAGCCTCCTGGCGACCATCTCATCCCGGCCTCTCTGGAAATAAAAACCGTATTTCACACCGATCCTGCTTCTCAACATCTCGCCCTCTTCCAGACACTCCAAAACATCCCCTGACGCTCCTTCGCTCTTGCTGTTTTCGTTCCCGCCTCTTCTAATCAGATATGAAAAAATCTCATTCGAAGTCAGAGGATAATCAAATATGTCATAGTATGCGATCGTGGCAAGGATCTGCCTTTGAAGCTCTTGACTTTTTTTTGATTCTAGCATATAATATTTTGTTAGCTTTCTTAATATAATAATACCACAAGAAAGCTGCAGAAACAGCCCTTTAATAACAAATTTCGAAGCAGATAGTTTGATTGTCAATTTTTGGCAATCATTTTACCCTGTTTCTAAAGGCAAATGGACAAAGGAACCGTTCCAATGGAGGAATATTATGGATGATATGGATGATGTAGGTGAATCAATAATTTTTACTGCATGTGTAGGGATATTAAGCTTTATCGTAAGCCTAAGAATCTTTCACAAGGAAGGAGTACTTTCTTATGGAGCTATTGACGGTGCTTTAATTGTAGCGCTTCTAATAGGAATTTTCGTGGCCCTTTTTAAAAATTACGCGGTCTTCATAGGAATTAAGGAATTGAAAATAAATCCAAAGAAAAAAGTATTTACTATTGGAACGCTAGTAATCACGATGATTGCAGCGACTGCCGCTGTGTTCATTGCCCCGAAAGGCTGGTGGCCAATCTATATAGCGTACTTCTTCTTGTTAGCTATTGTTTTTTGCCTAATAAGAGGAGCATGCCTTATGAAAGAAGAGAGATCCAATTCCCTCCCCGAAACTTAAGAAATCTTAACTTTTCTTATTTTCTGGAGAGGATTTTTTTATTGCCCGAAAATAGAGATTTTTTCGCAGCTTCATACCTTTTCAATGACAAAATTAGCATCTAATCGCCAAGCTCTCGGGAAATTAACCCACAAAAACAATACTTCATCACTTCTTCCGGATATTATCCTGCATAGTCTTTTATTGCTTTCGGCGACTTATCTATTTTTTCCTTCTCCAGGTTCAAACCTTCGACCTCTATGATATTTTCACTATCGGCTCCTTTTATTTTTACATATATTTTATTTTCACCGGGCCTATAAAGAACGTCATACCGGCCACCGCCGGTTTCAACTTTTACATCTTCCGCATCAACAATGATGTCTCCTTCATTTTTCAGCATTTCTATTATATCCTGCACCATATTGCTTACTTCATTTCCTATCTTTTTCCCCACATAGCTTCCTTTTGGCAGATCTTTCAAGCTTTCCCTCTGCCGCACTGTCAGCCCGGAATTTTCAACATGAAACAGAACGGAAACATCGCCTTGCCGCATTAAAAGCGCAGAGCACAAAGCGCATCCTGTTGTCGCGATGGGAGTTTCATCCCTGGATACAGCCGGTCTATTTCCCTGAAACGTTGTAATACATAATTCCTCCGGATCTTCAAACTCAGGAATTATCAATTCTTTTTTCTCTATTCCAAAATTTTGATTCTCTTTAAACATATTTTTATTGAATTACCTATCACCCCAACTCGCATGCAGACAATGTCCAGTAGCAAGGAATCTGCACTTCAGGCTCTTAACTTTTTCGTAAATTTGGCATACAGTCTTTGGTTAGCTTTCTTAATGTAATAATACCATAAGATAGCTAATAATAAAGTTCTTTTTAAATAAAATAGGAAGAGATCCCCGGAGATGGATAAATTGGGCGATAGCTTTTAGCGTCCAGTTTATCCATCTCCAGAATGATGGTGAGTATATAAAAAAACCAGAGGTATATATATGACTAAGGATATAATAGAGAGAGTAGAAGAATTGATTGAAAAAGAAATGAAAAAAAGAAAAACTATGGAAGAATCCAGATCAAAGATCCGCATCCTCTTTGAAAAACTGCCCGACAACGAAAACATAGTCCTGAAGGCCAAATCCGCAAAAAGAGTGATCTTGCTGATAAAAAGGGCTGATGGGAAGCTTGAATTGATCGACACTACCATGTGGCTGGACCAAGACATTCCCGCACCGACATTCCAAAGGGACATCGAAGAAATCATGAAACATCTTGGAGAGAACATTGTCAGCATCAATGAATTTATGAGCCAGGATTCAGGTACGCTCGGCCTAAGCCTTCATTGGCCTGTTTTCGGTTCTGTGGATAATTTCACAGAACTTCTGAAATGATCGCTATTGTTTTTTTATTCCTATTTTTCCTTTTTTCAAACTTACCGATACCGGCAGGCTTGAAAAAGGAAGCATACAAAAAAGTTCCATGGTCATGGAACTTTTTTAATTTGACCTACATCACTTCGTGCAAATATTTTCCGGTGTAACTGTTCTTTGCTTTCAGTATCTGTTTCGGAGTCCCCTGGGCAACTATGTATCCACCCTTGTCTCCGCCCTCGGGACCAAGGTCAATGACCCAGTCGGCGCACTTTATGACTTCCATATTATGTTCGATCACCAGAACTGTGTTTCCCCTGTCTACAAGCCTGTTCAGAACTCCAAGCAACTTTCTTGTATCTTCGAAGTGCAATCCCACGGTCGGCTCATCGAGAATATAAAGAGTCTTCCCCTCTTTTGCGGGACGGGAAAGCTCGGTTGCCAGCTTTATCCTCTGCGCCTCGCCTCCGGAAAGGGTAGTCGCGCTCTGACCCAGTCTCATATATCCCAAACCGACGCTATCGAGAATCGACAGCTTTGTGAAAAGTGCCGGCGTATCCTTGAAGAATTTCAGGGCATGGCTTACGGTCATGTCGAGAACATCGGCGATGTTCACGCCTTTATATTCTATTTCCAAAGTTTCGCTATTATATCTTTTTCCGTTGCATTGTTCGCACTTGGTATAAACATCCGGCAGGAAATACATCTCGATCTTTGTGGCTCCGTCTCCCTTGCAGTTCTCGCACCTCCCGCCCTTCACATTGAAACTGAAATGCCCTGCCTTATAGTTCCTGGATTTCCCCTCGCCGGTGGATGCGAAAAGATCCCTCACATGCGTGAATATCCCGGTATATGTCGCCGGATTGCTCCTCGGAGTGCGCCCGATCGGAGACTGGTCGATGTTTATCACCTTTGAAAGCTTTTCATATCCCAATATCTCTTTGTGTATTCCAGGCTCAGCCTGAGCTCTGTGGAATTTTTTCGAAAGCGCCTTGGAAAGGATCCCGATGATGAGGCTTGATTTTCCGGAACCGGAAACCCCCGTCACGCATACGAATTTTCCAAGAGGGATCTTTGCATCGACATTTTTCAAGTTGTGATCCGTCGCGCCTTTTATGGTGATGAAATGTCCGCTTCCGTTCCTGTATTTTTTCGGCGCTTCGATCTTCCTCCGCCCCGAAAGATAACAGCCCGTGATGCATTGTTCGCCCATTATATGCTTCAGCGAACCTTCTGCGATTATCCTTCCGCCCGCTTCGCCCGACTTGGGCCCCATGTCTATTATATGATCTGCATTTCTTATGAAAAATTCATCGTGTTCGACGACCAGCACCGAATTCCCGAGGTCCCGGAGGTTCTTCATAGCGTCAAGAAGTTTCCCGTTGTCCCTCCTGTGAAGTCCGATCGACGGCTCATCCAGGACATATAGGATCCCCTGCAGTCTTGCGCTGAGCTGGGTGGACAGCTTGATCCTTCTTGCCTCTCCGGACGAAATGGTCTCGGAAGATCTCATGAGCGAAAGATAATTCAGTCCGATATCGTCCAAAAAATATAATCGCTTGAGGATCTCCTCGATCAGCGGTTTTGATCCTGAAAATTTCCTGTCATGCGCCAGCGCTTTGAAAAATCCGATCTCTTCAAGCACGGTCAGCTTGGTTATTTCGCTTATGGATTTGCCGCAGATCCTGACAGCAAGCGCATTCCTGTTGAGCCTGTCTCCGAGACATTCCGGGCAGATCTTCTTTGTCATATATTTTTCAAGCTCGCTTCTGACATAGTCCGAGTTCGTTTCATAATATTTTCCTTCAAGTATCTTCACTGCGCCCCGGAAGCTTTCATGGCCCGCGGAAACTTCCGCCCCCCTCTTCCCTTCTTCCGCTTCTTTGTCTCCGTATAAAACGAAATCAAGGTCTTTTTTGGACATTCTGCTCACCGGTATATCGATGGGTATCTTATGCTTTTTTGAAATGTGATCCAGGGTATTGATATATTCTTCCCACTTATTGAGAAGATTCGCCCAGGGCCTGATCGCGCCCTCAGCCAGGGTCAGGGATTTGTTCGGAATTATCATTTTTGCGTCTATTTCCAGTTTGACACCCAGTCCCGTGCAAGACGGACATGCGCCATAGGGGTTATTGAAAGAGAACAGCCTGGGCTCAATATCCGGAAATGTCGTCCTGCAGTTCGAACAATACAGATGGTCTGAAAAGAACAATTCCCTGCTCTCTTCTTTTTTCAAAGAGAAATAATTCACGATCACAAATCCTCCCGACATCGAAAAAGCCGTCTCAACCGAATCCAGGATGCTTTCATATGCAACTTTCTTTTCCTGCTTGTTGAATCTGTCGATGACCATATCAACCCCATGCTTGTCTTTTTCGCCCAATCCGGCCTTGTCGATCTCCGACATCTGCTTTATCTCTCCGTCAAATCTGACCCTCTGATAACCTGTTTTGGAATATTTATTGATCGCCCTTATGCAGCCGTCCTTATCCAGGTTTCCAAGCGGCGCCATAATTATGACCCGCGCATCGTCCGCAAGACCCACGATTTCGTTCACGATCTGGCCGGAGGTCTGTTTTTTCAGCTCGCCTTTGCAGCTCGAACAATGGACCTCGCCCACCGTCGAGAACATTATCCTCATGTAGTCATAGATCTCCGTCATGGTTCCAACTGTCGAACGGGGATTTCTGCTCGCGCTTCTTTCATCGATCGAGATCGAAGGAGAAAGACCCTCGATCTGATCCACATCGGGCTTATTCAGAAGATTTACGAACTGCTTCGGATAGTCCGAAATATTTTCAAGATATCTTCTCTGGCCTTCGGCATAGATCGTATCGAATACCAATGACGACTTTCCGGAACCGGACGGACCGGTCACCACCACCAGCTTTCCTCTCGGAATATCCACGCTGATGTTTTTCAGATTGTGCACCCTCGCTCCCTTGATCGATATTTTTGCTTTGTTCATAGATTGGATTTTTAGGATGAATTCATAAGGCGCTTTTTTGCCTTAAATAAGCCCTTATTTTTCTTATTAAAATCGAATGAATATAACATCTAGAAGTCTATCACACTTTTGGAAAAAATCAAGGGTCTTTTGGGGGATGTTGAAAATCAAATGGATGCGATCAAATAAGCCATTCTCAAATAAAAAAAGTCGGCATCACTCAAACCGCTTTTTTCTTTCTATTTCCCAAGCGCTTCAATGCCCAAAAATATTATGACACTCTATAATAAATAAGTATGCAAATTTAAGCTATTTAACAATATTTACAAAATATACCTAAAATATAAATTATCTATTTATAATCCTCCTGTGAGCTTTTTTGGAAGAAAACAACAAAAGTAAATCCTCATATACTCGACTTGCCGAAACTTCATTATTTTTCGAGTAATTACATACAAATATACCAGCCGAAACATAATGATCTTCGGGCCAAGTATGTACAGCTACGTGAGATTCACTGATTGCAGTAATCATTGTAAAGTTAATTTTATCAAAAAAATGATACAGGCTCCCTACTTCTGTCAGTCCACTATCCTTAATCATAGAAGAAAATAATTGTTTTATTTTTTTTGAAAGCCTTGATATCTTATCGAAATCGCATTCATAAAAATCAGCTAAAATATGTATTCCTCTATTATTCATAAAATTCAGAAAATATAAATTAACACATAGCAGAGCAAACAAAATAATCAAAAATAAATTGGGGCTGATTGTATAATTGTTTGTATACAGATGCAGCCCAACGATCTCTCAGAAAACACCGCTTTCTTCTTTTAAATATTTAAGAAGTTCCTTTTTGTGGTTGAGAAGTATGTACAATTGAGGAGGATAGAAATCCTTGAACTTTTTCCTTATCTCCCAGAGCGACAATGGTTTTTTGAAAAGGTGCACAACTTCAACAGGATACGCTGAAGCCGTTTTGGAGTTATTCAACCATTCTCTCATCATAGATTCGGAGCCAGGATCTTCACTTTCCTTAATTGCAATAACTTCTTCTATGCCTATAATTGGCGAGCCAAGCCTAATAACAGCTCCAATTTCCGCACTCGGAAACCCTATGTTTTCCTTACCCTTTCCAGTTGTTGCGTAAACAAACGCAGTAGCAGACCCGTTAAAGAACGGGCCTCGCCTGTACTCGTATTTTTTTGTTTTAGCGATGGCAAGGTCATAATAGTATTTAGGGGATATACTAACCAAAATATAATCTTCCGGCCACTGGCTGCTTTCATCTGTACTTGCGTCAAATAACGTAGTTTGCCTTATATTTTTCATATTTCCTCCTGTGAAATAATAATTACCCCATAATCTTTGCCGCTTTCAACTTATTCTCCAGCAACAAGGAAAAGTAGAGAATTGAGTAAGAATCGCGATCCATATACGCCGGATCTTTGGACCATTCGCGTATATGATTCCACAATCTTTCCAATCCTTCTTTTCCATAGACTAACATAAAATCATCAAAATCAGCAAACCCTCGGGGTATATGCTTATAAAGATCTCCGACATAAAGCGATTTTGACAATTTTGCTCCAAGCAAATCCGTTACCACGGGAGTATATATTCTCGCCATCTGCCTCTATTAACTTGAAATACCTTTCCATTCCATAAACGCTAACGCCCATTTTCTTTTTGATCAAATATTCTGAATTAACGAAATTTAATTCGTCTTTTAGGAAACTGGCAAAGGCTTTGGATATGCCATCCTTGCTGATAAATATTTTTCTTTGAGTATAATGTTTACGCAATTCTTTGACGGTTTTCCGGCATTACTTCTTATATTGTTAAATTTATCATAAAGCTCGTCCATTGTCGCTGGAGATATTTTTTCAACTTTCTGCAAAAAACTCCACTGATCTTTGAATGGTTCGAAGCTGTTGACGGGATCAAGAAAAACAGTATTCCCCGACTTTCTAGCGTTTCCCTGGAACGGCAAAGCGATAAGATTTCCGAAACCTGCGCCTCCAAGATAATCTTGATTAGGGAAAAGCCTGTCGAAACTTTCCTCTTTTTCGAATTGACCGATAATTCCGGCTTCTTTCAAAATATTAAGAGCAACATTTCTGCTTTTATGCGCAGGATATCTGTCAGAAAAAAACATCCAGACATGGCCGCCATTTCCCGATTTTGACCTTTCCAGATGTGCGGATAGCCCGTTATCATTGCATTTTTTCATGAATTCTTTCGAGTTTTTCAGCCAATTCTTCCCATCGAAATCCGCAGCAATAAATAGAGATGAATTGTCGTCTAACAAAGGATATATTCCATAGATCTCATTTCCCCTCAAATGCTGTTCGATGTGATAGTCATTGAATTCCGCGTATTTTTTGTGCTTGCAATCCTTGCATTTTCCCTTTTGAAGCTTGATACAGACGCCCGCCTTCCATTCATTCACGCAAACTGGTGCATAGCCTTTTTTTGGTCTTATCTTTATTCTCCCAATAAACAGCAAAAACATCTTTTCTTCCGATAAAAATGTTTTTGTAGATATTGATCTTTTCTTGCGGCGTCAGGTTTTCTGTCATAATTTCTCTATTATTTCCTCTTTTTATTCTCCCCATCATATTGATTCGCATATCCAAGAAGCGAAATGACATTTTGCCACATGGCATAAATTTTTATTTCTTATTTTTTCGATTTTTTTCTCAAAAGTTTTTTGACTTCTTTGTCAAAATCGGAAATATAATTCTTATCCTGTTCTATTCTATATTTTTCATATTCCTTAAGCGCTAATTCTTCCGCAACCTCATGGCTGACTTTTCCGGCGTTAGTTAAAATTTCATACTCGCTGAATTTCAAAAAAGCATTCAGCTTAACAATCCAATCTTTCATTGTCATCGCCCTGCTGCGCGCCGCTTGCATTTCGGCATAATCCAAATACATATTTCCAATTCGATTTAAATGCTCCATTTCTTTTTTATCCAAATAATTTTTAGCGATTATTGTATCGCTCGGCATAATCTTTCCCTGCGGAGAACGCCTCCAAGAAGTTAATCCCATCTTATCTTTCTTGCTGCTCGCGCGATTTGCAATGATTTCCGCCGCGGTCTTGCCTGTTATGGCAAAATGAAGTTTATTTTGCACTGTCGCAAAAAATTCCTTGCTTTCATGAGCTTTTGGCGAATAATCAATCGCCGTAGCATAAATATCAGTGATTTTTTGATAAATCATCCGTTCACTGGTGCGAATGTCTTTGATTTCCTCGTATAAATCATCAAAATATCGGGTACTAAAACGAGAGCCGTATTTCATCCTGTTGTTATCTAAAGCATAACCCTTGTGAATATAATTTTTCAAAATTTCAGTTGCCCATTGGCGAAATTGCGTGCCTCGCTCGGAATTCACGCGATAACCGACGGCAATAATGGCTTCCAAAGAATACATTTTGGCTTTTCGCTGTATATCCCTGCCTCCTTCTCTTTGAACTTGTAAGAAATCCTTACAAGTTGCCGATGCGTCCAATTCGCCATCATCATAAGCGTTTTTCAAGTGCTGTGTGATATTTTGCGGAGTAGTATCAAAAAGTTCGGAAATACGCCTTTGGGAAAGCCAAATATTTTCTTCAGAATATAGAACTTCAATATTCACCGAACCGTCCGGCGATTGATAAAAAGCGATTTGATTATCAGGTATTTTTTTCATGTTTTTTTAATAGTTTTATTTTACATTTTTTTCATTTCCCCGCATCAGTCAAATAAAATTTTCCATCAGAAGCCCGCATTTTCAGTTGGTCACATTTTGTGACGACCTCACTTCCCTCTTCTTTTAAACGATTTTTCAATGTTGTCCGGTAACTTTGAGCTTTTTTATGGTCAGTCTGACTAATTAAAACAGCTATAATATCCACTACCGAAAAATACCACACCTCTTTTTGCTCATCATAAATACGGCGAACATTAAAATTTTCAAAAATCACCAACGAACTTTGATTTTTCATAAGATTATTTTATCTTATTTATTAAATCATCAACACCGACCTCAAACGCTTTGGCGATTTTAGTTAGGGTTTCGATTGTTGAGTTCCGGTTAACGCCATTTTCAATTTTTACGACCGCATTTAGCGATAAATCGGCTTTTAAAACCAACAGTTTCATTTCCTTAATCTTACCCCAAAATCCGCTTAAAATCAAACAAAAACTTACAAAAAAACTTGAAAATAGGGTTTCTAAGTTAACCCAAATTGATCCTCCGAATTTTTGCGATCACCAAACGGATTTTTTCATAGCTGATGCTTTCAGGCAAATGATCTTTGATGGGCTTTAATTTTTGATAGTTTTCGGCCTTGGACATCGCAACAAGAATTTGTCTTTCTTCTTCACGAGTGATGAACTTTTCCGGATCCAATTCTCCGCCAGCCGAATACCATTTTATCAGATGACCGAAGATCGTGCTCTTGCCCAAATTCCTCATTTTGGCGATTTGATCAAGATCGTAATCTGATTTATAAAGCTTCACTGTTTCCAAGATCGTATCCGACAAAGTCTCCGGCTGTTCGCCTTTGACTATGAAATTATCTTTGTCGAAATTTTTATCCTGCGATTCTGTGGCGCTTGGCCATTTGAAATCCAGACACACATCGCATCCTTGGCAATTGTTTCCATGATTTTTCAGGTCCGGATCGGAAAAATATTCAAGGATCATCTTTCGCCGGCATTTCTTTTTTGAAACGTAATCGAGAATCTTTTCCAAACGATCGTATTTGATGCTAAGAACACTGTTTATTTCCTGCCGGCTTTTTCCTTGAGCAAGCATTTCATCGCGGCTTTTTTGCAAGAAATAATAATGCAATCCCGTATCCCTGCCGCTATGGAGCAAAATGCAATAAGCCTTTTCGCCATCCCGTCCCGCTCTTCCCGCCTCCTGATAATATCCCTCGAGACTGCCCGGCATTCCAAGATGAATAACATAGCGGATATCGGCTTTGTCCACTCCCATACCAAAAGCGATCGTGGCTACAATCGCCCTGAATTTATTTTCCATAAAATCATTTTGGATTCTGTTTCGATCTTCCGACTTCATTCCCGCATGATAAAAAGCGGAAGTTATTCCGTTTTTCTGCATAAACTCAGCCGTTTCCTCCGCTTCTTTTCTGGTGATGGTATAAAATATCCCGGCTCCATCGATCGATCTGGCAATCCTCAAAGCTTCGCTTCTCCTCTCTTTTTTGGATAAATTTTCTTTCACAAAAAATTTCAGGTTCGGCCTATCGAATCCGCGGATGAATACTTGAGGATCTTTCAGCCCGAGCCTTTGAATAATGTCATCTTTCACTTCCGGCGTTGCGGTTGCCGTAAAGGCGGCAATGATAGGACGCCTTTTTAATTTTTCAATATAATTTTTGATCTTCAGGTATTCCGGACGGAAATCATGCCCCCATTGCGAAACGCAATGAGCTTCATCTATGGCCAAAAGATAAATATCAAGATTCGCGAACAAACCAAAGAATCCCTCGCTCGCAAGCCGTTCCGGAGCGATATACAAGATCTTGATTCTACCGCCCTTTACCTCTTTGGTCCTCGCTTCAATTACACCAGCCTTGAGAGAACTGTTTATAAAAGAAGCTTGAATGCCGCGCGCGTTCAAGCTGTCCACCTGATCCTTCATTAGCGCAATGAGCGGAGAAACAACCACCGTCAGTTTGCCGCTCAGAATCGCAGGCAATTGATAGCAAAGCGATTTTCCTCCCCCGGTCGGCATCAGCGCCACCACATCCCGCCCCGCAACAATGCTTTCCACGATCTCTTTTTGCCCCGGACGAAACTCGGAAAAATTGAAATATTTTTTCAGATGATCTTCAAGCATAAAAAATGTTAATGTGTTTTTAGCATGATGATACGCACATTGCCATATTTTTCGAAATGACATTTTGCCACATGGCATAAAACCATTATTATTTAAGTCTATCGCAATTCACGCTTAAAATCAAATAAAAACGCTTGGGATAAGTCTAAATTTCCTAAAACATACGAAGCTAAGTAATAACAAAACACGGAAAAAAGTCGCATAATATCTTTTCGTTATCTTCGTGCAAAAGCAGATTTGCGCTTTCAAGATTGCGCTTTCAAGATTCATTATTCATAGCCCAATATCAATGCAAATAAATGGACATGTGCAGATTTTTGTGATATTTTATAGATATAGTTTCGAGGAGGTTTTCCATTAATTCTAATGCTTAAACATATGTTCAGCAGACTGATCATACAGATCCTGACAAATTCGGTCGCCATTTATATCGCAAGCATAATCGTTCCGGGATTCATTCTTCGCGAAAACAGCTTTATAACGCTCATTACCGCCGGATTCATATTCGGACTGATCAATTTTTTCATCAAGCCCGTCCTGAAGCTGATCTCCACTCCGCTGATCTTCTTCACATTCGGCCTCTTTACAATAGTGATAAATATTGGTATGCTTTTCCTGCTGGATTATTTCGTCCCCGAACTGAGGATAGAAGGCTTATCTGCCGCTTTTTGGGCAATGCTGGTCATCAGCGCCGTGAACATCTTCATTGGGGCATTCTCGAAAAAGTAATAGTTTGGAACGTAGAAAGCGGAAGGTGGTATGTGGAAAATAAAAGTAGTATGTGGTAAGCGGTATGCATTATTCAGCGTTTTACTGGATACTGTATACTAAATACTAAATACTGAATTATGGATAAAACCCTGGGAATTGCGCAGACTGTATTTGCTATACTGCTCGTTGTGGCTATATTGCTTCAGAATAGAGGCGCCGGCCTGAGCGACACGTTCGGAGGAAGCGGAAATATCTATCAGACAAAAAGAGGCTTTGACAAGTTTCTCTTCATTGCAACAATCGTTCTTGCTGTTGCATTCGTAGGCACTGCGTTCGTAAGTTTCATCAAACAATACTAAAACCTCACAACAATTAAGGCAAAAGCCGGACAGACACATTTTTTTGTTTGGCCGACTAGTTGCCTTGTTGGCATTTTAAAAATTAAAATAATATTATTGCATTTAATATCATCCCCAGGAAAATAAAACGGCTGGTTTCAGTCCTGAGCAAAAAGGAAAAAATAGTTGTTTTTGTGATGCTGATCCTCATAATAGCCAGCAGCAATTATCTTGCCATAACCTATTATCTGAATAATACAAAAGAAGCTCCCGACTATGGCGGAGAATATGTGGAAGGAATGGTCGGGCAGCCCAGATTCATAAACCCGGTTCTGGCGCAAACCAACGACATCGATTCAGACCTGTCCACTCTGATCTATTCAGGTCTCATGAAAATCGATGAAAAAGGAAATCTCGTGAACGACATAGCCGAGAGATATGAAATAAGCGAGGACAAGCTTGTTTATACTTTTTATTTGAAAAAAGGCGTCAAGTGGCATGATGGAAAAGACCTTACGGCGGATGATGTCATTTTTACGCTCCAAACCATCCAGAACAAGGACTTCAACAGCCCGCTCCGGACCAATTGGAAAGGGATCAGGGCGGAAAAAATAGACGATCATGCGATAAAATTCACGCTGAAGAACGCATATTCGCCTTTCCTCAACAATCTCACGTTCGGAATACTCCCCAAACATCTTTGGGAGTTCATAGGTTCCGGAAACTTTCCGCTCGCAGAGTACAACCTGACAAAGCCGGTCGGAAGCGGCCCTTATAAATTCAAACAATTTTCAAAAGACAAGAGCGGAAGAATAAATTCCATCGAACTTGCTTCCAATGAAAATTATTATTTCAAAGAGCCTTATATCAAAAAAGTTATCATCAAGTTCTTTCAAAATGAAGATGAGATCATTTCGGCTTTTAATCGAAGGGAGATAAAAGGCATAAACTATATTTTGCCGTCCAGCAGAAAGAATATAGTTGATTCCGAGAACACAAATATTTACAGGCTCAACATTCCCAGATATTTTGCGATATTTTTCAATCAGACAAAAAGCAAGCCTCTTTCAGATAAAGCCGTAAGGATCGCTCTCGCTCATGCAGTAGACAGAAAAAAGCTTGTTGACGAAGTTTATTCCGGAGAGGGGGTTATTGTGGACTCCCCTATCCCGTCGCAGATCATGGGAAGCAATCCCGACGTAAAAACCTATGAATATTCCGCCGAGGAAGCAAAAAACATCCTGGAAAACGCGGGGTGGAAAGACGGCGACGGAGACGGGATCAGGGAAAAAGACGGCGTTAAGATCGAATTCTCCCTGATCACAACCGACTGGCAGGAGGCAAAAGAGGTTTCTCTGAAGCTTAGAGACATGTGGAAAGAGATCGGAGCTAATGTTGAGATAAAAAATCTGGACATAAACGATATACAAAACAACTACGTGAAGCAGAGATCATATGAAGCGCTTCTGTTCGGAGAAATATTGAATTACGATCCGGACCCATTCGCCTTCTGGCACTCTTCGCAGAAAAAAGATCCGGGATTGAACTATTCACTATATGACAATCCGGAAGCGGATAAACTCCTGGAAGAAGCAAGGCAGGAAACGGATCAGAGCCTCAAAATAGAAAAATATAAAAAATTCCAGGAGCTCGTCGTTGAGGACATGCCTGCGATATTCCTATACAGCCCTTATTATCTTTATGTGCAGAACAGGTCCATTGGCGGCACGAATTTGAACAGCATCGTCATACCTTCCAATAGATTCAACGGGATCGAGAATTGGTATGCAAAAACAAAAAGATTGTGGAAATAAAAAAATCTTCTTCCTGCAATTGTTTTTTCAAAACAGGAAAAAGATCCGATCTTTTACAAAAAAACTGAAGATATTGCAAGCAATATCAATATTATTGCTATTGCCAATACATATGCGATTTTGACGGTTTTGGCCACAAAGGCAAACAGGAATGTGATCACAGCCAAAACTATAAGGAACCCCTCGAGAAATCCGGGCAAAGCCAGCCTGTAGCCCACAATGGCTCCCGCTATGCAGATGATCCCGAAAAATGCGAAGAAAAAATCAGCTAATCCGCTGGAGATTTCTCCGTTTTCGAGCTCGCATTGTTGTTTCAGTTCCGTGGTGGATGACATTATCAGAGCTATGGATCCGATGCCAAAGACCACCAATCCCAACGAAGCCTCTTTGAACATCACCAGAATCCCTAAAATTATCACAATTACCGATGCCACGGTCAAATAGGCCGCCCTCCTATCGTCTTTCTTGTCAAAGACAACCTGCCAGATCGAATATAATCCGAAAATAAACACTCCCATAGCTTTCAATGCCAACGTAATTTCTTCTGTCATTTCATATGCACCTCATATTTGTATATTTTATCGGCCAGCCGAAGTCTAAATGAACTATTTTGTTTCGGCCAACAGCATACATTATCATAAACAAATAACATGTCAAGCAAATACAATTTGAATCTCGATCACGCAAATATCGATCTCGTTTCCTCGAAATTCCGGGAGAAGATCGAAAAGATAAAAAGGATCCCGACCCCGAATTTCGCAAAATATATTCCGGATATAGAAAAATTGAGAAAGCTGAGAGAAAAATACAGCGACAAAAAGAATGTGATCGTTGAGGGAAACGGAGGCGCCATAGAAAATTTCCGAAGCATATTCACCGCCCTTTCCGCCGAAAGCAGCAAGAATGTCTACATGCTGGACACCGAAGACCCGGACTATATCTTCGACCTGATGAGATCATGCGACGCCAAAGATACCCTGGTGATCCTTACGAGCAAATCGGGAACCAGGATCCAGGTGCTCGCAAACTATTTTGCACTGAAAGAATTCCCCATTCTGATCATAACCGAGGACAACAAGGGGTCGCTGAACGAGATCAGGAAGATCAATAACCATGGCGTTTCTTTCTACCCAAGTGTTGAAATGACCGACAGGTTCACAGGCCTTACGGAATCGGCGCTCACCACCTCGGAAATCGTCGGAATCAATTCAGAGGAAATGATCAAGGGAGGAAAAGACATGCACGAGATGTGCGATCCGAAAGCGGATATAAAAGACAATATCGCCCTCCGGTTCGCGTTGACGCTTGACAGCCTGGAAAAAATAGGATATAATGAAATGTTTTTATCGATATATTCAAAAAAACTTGCCGGGTTCTATAACCTCATCTCCCAGCTTTTTCATGAAGGCGTCTGCAAGAACGGAGTCGGACAAACGATATACGGCGGAGAGGCGCCGGAAAATCAGCACCACACATTGCAGCGATTCATCTCGGGAAGAAAGAATTCGGTAGGAGTTTTCTTGACCATAAAGAACTTTTCTCATAAAGAGATCGGGATAAACGTAGACGATAACCTTAAAAAAGTGATATGCAGAAATATCACGATGGAAAAATTGAATAAGATCTCGCTTGAAAGCATCATCCATGCCGAATTTCAGGGAACATGGCAGGATGTCACCGACAACAAGATCCCTGCGATCAACTTTGAGATCGACGATCTGTCGGGATATTCCGTCGGAGGATTCATGGCATTCTTTCAATATGCCGCTTTCTATTCGGCGATCTTGAGGGGCGTTAATCCATGCGATCAGCCCGGGGTTGAGAAAAGCAAGGAGAACATATTTCGTATTATAGCGGAATTTACATAAAATCCGTTAATGAGCTTCTTTGTGATGTTGGGCTTAGCGGGAAAAATTAAAAATGTAAAGATCAAAAATAAAAATGACAGTTTAAAATTAAAACTATTATTTTGAGATTTTGCATTGTCATTTTACATTTTGATATTTCAATTTTTCATTTATTATGCCGGAGTGGTGAAATTGGCAAACACGCAGCGTTCAGGGCGCTGTGGGCGTAAGCCCTTGGAGGTTCAAGTCCTCTCTTCGGCACACTTTACATGGCAATTTGCCATGCAACATCAGATGGTTTGTTTTTCTTAATCAAAAAGGGGCGAACCATATAATCAAATAACAACAATACATGATGCAAAGTAAATTAATCAGGCCCAAAGCAACAAGAAAGTTGCGGATTATTCCATTGGGAGGGCTTGAAGAAGTGGGAAGAAATATGACCCTGTTCGAGTATGGCAATGAAATTATCATAGTCGACATGGGACTTCAATTTCCGGAAGAAGATATGCCGGGAATCGATTATATAATTCCAAACATAAATTATCTGAAGGGAAAAGAGCAGAATATAAAAGGAGTGTTCATCACTCATGGCCACTATGACCATATCGGTGCGATCCCCCATCTCATGCCAAAACTGGGCAATCCCCCTCTTTTTACAGCCGCGCTGACGGCCGGAATAATAAAAAGAAGGCAGGAGGATTATCCGAACGGACAGACGCTGAACATCAAAGTCGTGAATTTCGAAAGCAGGGTCGCTCTCGGGAATTTCAAAGTGGAATTTTTCCATGTGAATCACAGCATCCCCGACACTCTCGGGATCGCGATCCATACTCCGGAAGGCCTCGTCATTCATACGGGAGATTTCAAGTTCGACAACAGCCCGACAACCGACAAGCCAGCCGATATCGGAAGAATCGCCTATCTTGGCGCGCAGAACGTTCTGGTCCTTCTTTCCGACAGCACGGGAGCGGAAAAACCGGGATATTCGATCAGCGAATTCGAGATCCAGAAAACACTTGATGACGTTTTTTCGAAAGCCACAGGCAGAATGATCGTAGCAACTTTCTCATCTCTGGTGAGCAGAGTCCAGCAGATAATCACTCTTTCCGAGAAATACGGAAGAAGGGTCGCCATAGACGGATATAGCATGCGAACAACCGTAGAAATAGCCAATAAACTGGGTTATCTTAAGATAAAAAAGGGAACCTTGATAAAGCCGGAGCAGATGAGCAATTATCCCGACGACAAAGTGTCTTTGATGTGCACCGGAGCGCAGGGAGAAGGAAAAGCGGTTCTGATGAGAATAGTGAACGGCGAACACAGATATGTGAGGGTCAAAAAGGACGATACTGTCATTTTCTCCTCATCCGTTGTTCCGGGAAACGAAAGGACCGTCCAGAACCTCAAAGACCAGCTCTACAGACAGGGTGCAAATGTCATCCACTATCAGATGATGGACGTTCATGCCGGAGGACACGCACTGACCGAAGACCTGAAAATGATGATAAATCTTATAAAACCGAAATATTTCATTCCCATACACGGGAACTATTACATGTTGAGGCTTCATGCTAAGATCGCTGAAAGCGTAGGCATCCCAGCCGCAAACACTATCGTCGCGGGAAACGGAAAGGTCATAGAGTTCACAAAAAACTCGGCAATGATGACGAAAGAAAAGATCCCATCGAACTATGTCATGGTTGACGGACTCGGAGTCGGTGATGTGGGCAATGTCGTCCTCCGAGACAGGCAGCAGATGAGCAAAGACGGAATGTTCACCATCATCGTGATCGTGGACAGCAAAACCGGAAAGGTAGTCGGAACACCGGACATAATCTCGAGAGGGTTCATATACATGAAAGGTTCCATGGAACTGATCAATGAGACCAAGGCTAAAGTCACTGAACTCGTAAACAAAAAATCAACTGCTGAACACAATACGAACTGGGCATATGTGAAAGACAACATCAGGGACAACATCGGACAATTCCTGTTCAACAGGACCGAAAGAAGGCCCATGGTGCTTCCGGTCGTGATCGAAGTGTAGCGACAAGCGAAACATTGACAAAGATATATCTATTAAGTACAATGGCATGTTGCTCATTGATAGATATATCGCATAAAAGACGGGATATTGGCTTATGACTCTCAAAAGCCAGTCTTCCGTCTTTTAATGTATAGAGATGACGGTATGTGAAACGGAGCGATCATTAAGGAGGTAGAAATATGAAGAAAATATTTATAGCGATCATGATCCTATCGCTATTATTTTCAGGGTGCATCGTACCCGAAGAAGAAACCAAGGCCAAGATGTATGCGCATGGTAAAAATGTCACCATAACCGGGAACGGATGGGAAGAAGGAATAAAGGTCCATCACTATATTTATCCGACCGATGCAGGATTCTTTTTGAATATGCCGGGACCGTGCGATGATATGGGATGCGTCGGCAAAAACATAACGGTTGACGGGACATCAGTTTATTACGATCCTGAATATAAACGCAATGAAATGAACGTGAATCGGATCATTGTGAACGGAACATTCCGGGGATGGCTGTAACAAAAGACCAACGAAGAGGTGATCTCGTGACGGGAATAATAGTCATAGAAGAACATATGGATCAAAAACAGAAAAGCGCGCTGGAAAAGATAACACCGATAGCGGAAAAAATGGGATTTTCTTTGCAACATTTTTTCTACCACGACGGATCGAGATGGGAACTGACCAGATACGGCGACAATATCAGCGGAAAGATCTCCAGATTTTTCAAAATTGGCAGCAATAATGTGGTTCGGTATCATAAAGATACGAATACCATCGAAATAATTCTGAGGGATCCCCGCCTGGAGGAAAACGTAAAAAAACTATCCGAAATCCTGATCAGGGAAGGCTACGACGTGAAAATTATAACAGACTTCCTGAAATGAAGACGAATGGAGCAAAGACTCCATTTTTTTTCAGCAATTGCGCCTCTTGGATATTTACTTTTTCCCATAATTCCTCTAGACTTGAGATGTGAACATTAATCGGAAATTAGCGATAAATATGGCAAAACAACCCCAAAAAAGCAAAAGATTCGTATGTTTCGGAGGCGGAAGCGCCATGCCCAAAGTGGTGCTGGAACCCCTTCGGAAATATTCGTCCGAGATCACTTCGATAACTTCCATGGTGGATAATGGCGGATCGACGGGACAGCTCCGCGAGGATTTTGGAATTCTTCCGCCGGGAGACATAAGGCGCCATATACTGGCGCTCTCAAAAGCGCCTCAATGGAAAAAGGATCTTCTTTCCTTCAGATTCGGACGCGAAGTCTTTGACGGCGGGCACAAAGGCCACAATTTTGCGAACGTGTTCATGGCCGGATTGGAGCATATCACGAAAGATTATGAAAAAGTTCTCGATATTATCCATGAATTCATGGAAGTTGAAGGAAGGGCTCTGCCGGCGACCATACAAAATACGCAATTGCTTGCTATTCTTGAAAATGGAGAAATAGTCAAGGGAGAGGATGAAATAGATATCCCGAAGACGCACAATCCAAGCATCAGAATAAAAAACATCTATCTGGATCCCGAGGTTGATGCATATGAAAAATCCCTTGAGGCGGTCGCAAAAGCAGACGTTGTCATAATAGGACCCGGGGATCTTTATTCTTCCTCGCTCCCCTGCTTTCTCATGAAAGGAATGAAAGAGGAAATTGTGAAGAGCAAGGCAAAGAAAATTTTCGTCTGCAACATAATGACAAAGCTCGGAGAAACGAACGAATTCTCGGTTTCGGATTTTTCAGACGAAGTTGAGAAATATCTCGGATGCGAACTTGACCATGTCATATACAACTCAAAGATCCCTTCCGAACAGAGGATCATGGAATATAAGAAGAAGGAGCCGACTACGCTGAATCTCGTGAAGATAAACGGGAATCTTGATGAGAACAAGTACATCGGAAGAGATATCCTTGCGGACAAAGGACCGCTCCATCATGACGCCGAAAAGTTGATAAAAATGATCATCGATATTTCATAAATCTAATCTTTCAAACACATGCAGGCAATAATTTTGGCAGCCGGAGAATCCTCGAGATTCTGGCCGCTATCGGAAAAAAAACACAAATCGCTCGTAAAGATCGTGGGAAAATCATTGATCGAGTGGACGATCGAATCCTTGGGAAGAGCGAATATCAAAGATATCATAATAATCCAATCTCCCAGCGCAGAGCTTGAAAAACATCTCGGAGACGGTTCGGCTTTTGGAGCTAACATCTCCTATCGGGTGCAAAAAGAAGCCAAAGGGATGGGAAATGCGGTCATGCTTGCAGAGCCTCTCATCAAAGAAGATTCTTTTTTTGTTCTGAATCCATATGCATTCAATGCAGAGGATTTCATCGCCCTGATGTCGGCAAAACAGAAGGATTCCGGCGCGAAAATGGTACTGCTGGGAGTGAAAACCGACAAGCCTTGGAACTATGGAATGCTCGGCCTGAAGGAAGACAAGGTCGTTTCCATAATCGAAAAACCCCTCCAGGGACAGGAACCTTCGGACGTAAAAGCGACGAATATTTATCTCCTTCCTAAAGAATTCTTTGATTATTACCGCAAAGTGGAAGAGCAGACATATGCTTTTGAAGATGCGCTTTCGCTGTATATGAAAGAGAATGATGTGCGTCTCGTGATGAGCGAGAACGACACTCCGAGCCTGAAATATCCCTGGGACCTTTTCAAGATCAATGAGATCATAATGAACACGCTGATAAAAAAGAAACGCGTTTCCAAAACCGCCAAAGTCTCGAAAAGCGCGATCATCGAAGGACCGGTCTGGATCTGCGACAACGCCATTGTTTTTGAACATGCCGTCATCAAGGGCCCGGCCTATATCGGAAAAGGATGCATAATCGGAAATAACGCCCTGATAAGAAAATATACGGACCTTGAGGATGGAGTCCTTGTCGGAGCGAACGCCGAAGTGACAAGAAGCATTTTCCAGCCATTGAGCCATATCCATAGCGGATTTTTTGGGGATTCCATAATCGGCAACAATGCAAGGATCGGTGCAGGTACGATCACAGCCAACGTCAGAATGGACCGTAAAGAGATACAGCCTACGGTCAAGGGAGAAAAGGTTGAAACCAAGCTTACTTCCCTGGGTGCCGTTATCGGCGACGATACTCATCTCGGAACCGCAGTGAACACCATGCCCGGAATATTGATCGGAGCGGATTCAAAGATCGGCCCGAATTCGCTCATAAGAGAGAACGTACCGAGCGAAACCGTCTGCTACACCGAATTCAAAAATATAGTGAAAAAGAACACCAAAAACAAGGAAGTATAAACGCGAGCATCGGCCAGACTTGACTTATAGAAAATTGCCTGCTAATATTGTCTTATGATAAATATTTATACAAAATCTGATTTGAATTGGTGGCCGGACAGCGTTTAGGCTGTTTTGGTGTTTTATTATATTTTGATATAAATAAATTACAAAGCAGCTTAAAGGCTGTTTTTTGTTATGGAGGAATATTGATGAAACAAATGCTTATTGAAAAAACAAAAAAAGGCATCTCCACAAATAAAACCGGACTATCCGAATGCGAAGAATCACCTGCATGTCCCGCATGCGGTCACAGACTCCAATCTCAGGAAAATCACACTTTCTCAAAAAAAGTCATGTGGTTCTGCGATAACGACAATTGCGGGGAGAATTCATTCATGAGGATAAAAATGGGAAATAAATTCTTTCTCATAAAACCATAGGAGGTGATGGGTCATGGAATGCATGGAAGCTCTGGAAAAAAACGGTGAGTATGAAATTGCGGACAAAAGCAATTTTTGTCCGAGATGCGGCACTGAAACAAAAGAGACAGATGAATGCTCGCCACTCGGAAATAAACGCCTTTGCAAAAAGTGCGATCTGATATTTATCAAAGAAATATTCATCGATTGCATAAATAAAAAAGCGAAAATAAAGCTGAAAAGCATATAGGGGATGGAAAATGCATCCCCTATCCGATTTAAAACTATCCGATTCTTAGATAATAATATATTAATTGAATTTATGTTAATTAAGAAAATGAATTTAAATCTATCATCAAGCTGGCAAACCCAAAACAATTTAGGCTGTTTTGGCGTTCTCTTGAAATAGTTTGAGTGCACTCCGAAGCAGCAAAAAGGCTGCTTAAAAAAATCAGGAGGAAAACAAAATGGAAACAAAAATAATCGGAAATTGGGAAATGAAAATTTCGTCGCACTCAGAAATATTTCCCGAAAAAGCTATCAAAGAACTGCTGAAACTCATTGAAAAATGGGCAAAGGTTTTTCCGAAAGAAAATACATGGGTTCAGAACAAATTTCGAATACCTTCTCTGTTCATAAGAATCGACTGCGTAATAAACAATGATAATCTGTTTATCTATGAAATAGAAGAAAGGCCAGCTGGAATGGGCATTTGTTCAAAGATCAATGCTGAATTCTGCGAAAGATTAAACGAAATAAAGCTGAAGTGGCCAGAGTTTAAATTGATCATTTCTCCGCTACGAGAAAAGGGAGATGATAATCTTTGGCTTATGCCTTTAGAAAATGACCTTGACAGCTTAGTGCTAGTCAGAGCAGAGCCGAGTGAAAAAAACTTTCACATATTTCAGGAAAGATCTGTCAGTACCGTCGCGAAAAAGGGAAATAAAAGCTATGGAGTGCACCTTGAACTCTGGAAAGAGGCCAATGATGTCAGTCAGTTGCCATGGAACAACGACTTCGTTCTTAAGCCATTAGTGGGCAGCAAATGTAAAGACGTAGTAATCTTCCTGGCTAAAAAAGATCAGGGAATTAAGGGCTATTCAACCAGAAATCAGGTTGAAAGAATGATGAGAAACAATGCTAAAATGTATATACAGCCATTCATTGCACCCATGAAATGCCCGATACCTCAATTCAAGGAATATGCCATGATGTATAGATTTTTTTTCGGATATGATCCATCGACATCAAGATATATTCCATTGGGAGGAGCATGGATAGCACGAAAGAACTTAAAAATCCACGGCACACCAGACGCATTATCCGGACCATTGGTGTTCTAGGAAGCAGCGAGATGCCAAACAAGGAATAAAAACAATATATTTTTATTCCTTGTCTCATATTTTATATTGTTAAAATTTATGTTAATATTAAATTAACTAAACTCAGACATCAATATGCAAATGGAAATAACAGAACTTATCAAAAAACTGATAGAATTCAAGACGGTCAATGGCAAAAATGATGAATTTGCAGCCTGCATCTGCTTTATTAAGGATTATTTCAAACCCCAGATCGAGTCGGGAAAGATATACGTCGTTGAATATGAAAAGAATGGCCTGCATTCCATCGTTTTTTCAAGCCAAAAAAACATAAAACCGGACATTATTCTGAACGGACATATCGATGTTGTCAATGCGGAAGAAAAAGATTTTACACCTATTATTAAAAGCGGTAAACTTTTTGGAAGGGGCGCGGCGGATATGAAAAGCCAGATTGCGACATTGATGCATATTTTCAAAAATATTGTCGAAAGCGAAGAAAAAAAGTCCGTTGCTCTCATGCTTACCTCCGATGAGGAACTTTCAGGAGGAAACGGAGTTGGTTATCTTTTAAATGAAATCGGATACAGATGCAAAGTTGCCATAGTTCCGGATGGCGGACATAACTTCGAAATGATCGTCAAGGAGAAAGGCGGATTCTGGATAAAGGTTTCAGCGAGCGGAAAATCCGCGCACGGCTCAAGAACATGGCTAGGTGAAAACGCCGTCCTGAAGCTCATGACGTTCTTTTACGAACTTGAGGAAATATTTCCGCCACTTAAAAAAACCAAAAAACTATATCAGGATGGGGTTTCAATAAATCTCGGGGTAATGAACGGAGGAAAAAGCATAAATAGCGTTCCGGACCGCGCAGAGATGTTCCTTGATATCAGGTATTCGGAAAAAATGCACAAATCGGAGATAATAAAAACATTGAAAAAATTAAGTAAGAAACACAAATTGAAGTTTGAAGTAACTGATGTCGTAGAAATGCTGGAAACCGACCCCCAAGATCCATATCTTAAAAAATTCAAAAATATAGCTCGCAAAACCATCTATAAACCCATTGTGATCACAAAAGCCTCGGGCGCATCGGATGCAAGATTTTTTTCAGCGAAAGGAATCCCCGTGATCATCATGACGCCCAACTGCGGTAATAAGCATGGAAAAAACGAATGGGTGGAAATAAAAAGTATTGAAAAATTCTATGACATATTAATACGATTCATTAACGAAATATAAATCTATGACAAATCAAACAGGAAAGAGAGTTTTTAGCGCGATCCAGCCTTCAGGAGAGCTTCACATCGGAAACTATCTTGGAGCATTGAAGAACTTCATTAAACTGCAAAATGAATATGAATGCTTTTTTTTCATTGCCGATTATCATTCGATCACTGAAAATTACGATCCGAAAGAAAAACCGAAACAAATCATGAACCTGGCCTTGGATATGCTTGCCGCCGGACTCGATCCGAACAAGTGTACAATTGCCATCCAATCCCAGATCTGCGAACATGCGGAGCTGGCTTGGATATTCAATACGATCACTCCGATGGCCTTTCTGGAGAGAATGACGCAATACAAGGATAAGGCGCTCGCGCAAAAACAGAACGTAAACGTCGGGTTGTTCGACTACCCCGTGCTTCAGGCTGCCGACATTTTGATCTATAAAGCGGATCTTGTCCCCGTAGGACAAGATCAGGTTCAGCATGTTGAGCTTACAAGGAATATTGCCAGGTTTTTCAATAATAAATTTGGAAAGACATTTCCGGAATCAGAGCCGATTCTGACCGAAACGCCAAAAATCATGTCTTTGATCGATCCAACAAAAAAAATGAGCAAGTCACACGGACCGAAAACTTACATAGGCATAAATGACGAACCGAAAAATATAATAGACAAAATAAAGAAAGCAACGACGGACATGGGAACGACGGGAGAAATGACGCCCGCTTCAAAAAATTTGTTTCTCCTCATGGAGATCTTCGGGAAAAAAGAACATTATAATGAGTTCCTGGCTCAGCACAAGAACGGCACCATAAAATACAGCCAATTCAAGGAAACCCTTGGGCAGGACATCGCGGACTATTTCACTCCATTCAGGGAAAGACGGAAAGAGCTTGAAGCAAAACCGGATGAAGTGAAAAAGATCCTCGCCGAGGGAGCGGAAAAAGCAAGAAAGATCGCACATGAAACCATGAAAGAAGTAAAAGAAAAGATCGGACTGGTTATTTAAACATTGATAAAAAAAAGAGATTGCATTTTATTATGCAATCTTTTTATATATTTTTTCGTTCTATCTTTTTTGTTTTTTTTATTTCCTTCAACCGCTTTTTCCCTTCTTCGGTGATGATGATCGGACGCGCTCTGCCATTTTTGACCTCCCTGATCTCGCCCCGGCCTATCAACCCGCGCTGTTCTGTCCGCAGTATTATAGCTGCGACATTGTTGCCCATCTTTCCTCCAAGGATCTTCAGAAGATCAAAGTATATCACTTCACTTCCGCTTCCCCTGATCTCTTCGACCGTCAAAAGCGTATCTTCAATTCCTTTCTCCAATTCACCAGGTTCAATTTCGAGAGACAGCTCGTACATTTGCATTCCTCCTCTTCCACACTCTTTTATGATTTTTTTAAACAGGCAAAATTTTTTGCCCATAAAAAAATAATCCCGACTTTCGGGATTACTCTTTTATAAACGTAAAATTAAAAATATTACCGGTTTGCACGTGTTTTCTCCTGCTTCTTTTTGACATGCCGTATATCATTCTTTGTAATTATTTTACTCTTGATATCAAGGATATCACACATATACATTTATGTCAACAGTGTGACCCGGGAACGGAAAATCCGGATCTATGCCGAAAAAGCATATCACTGCGGCATATGACCAGAAACGAAAAAAATAAGAGGCTTTTGCCTCTTTAGTACATGCCGGGGATATTCCCGGATCTTATTATTTCTTCTCCTTGCTGCGTTATGACGACTTGCCTTGCCATTATTTTCGGCGTCACTTCCGTCAATTCGCCGGTATATCCGATCAGTTTCCTCTCTTCGAGAAAATCCACCAATTCCGAGGCGTTGCCTTCCTCGATGGAAAGTTCGCTTGCGAGTAACCTAACAAGATTGCTCCGCCACATGAATTTATTCCGCCCCATTAATCCCTTGAGCTTTTTGATCGCTATCTTTTCACAATCCTCTTTTTTATCTTTCTTCATACTGTACCTCCTGGCAAACTTCACACATGAACGAATGTTTTCGCTCATAAAAAAACAATCCCGACTATTGGGATTACTTTTTTATGAATGAAAAATAAAAATATCCGGTTTGGGAAAATCTTTTTCTGTTCCTTTTTGGCATCCCGTATATCATTCTTCAAAATTATTTTTTACTCTTAATGTAAAGAATACCACGTGCAGATATTATGTCAACAGCGCTATCCACAAAAAAGAAAGAGGGAGTTTGATATTATTTTATCAACTCCCATTTTAGCAGTTCATTCCAATATTTCGGACAGGCGGATTCGAAAGGGATCCTCAGGTCAGCTTCTTTCCTGCAGCCGGGATTGGGTGAATAGTTGCCGCAAGTCCAGCAATAACCCCCGCAAAGCACCGGAATTTGAGGACTCTCCCCCAGTGATCTCCTTGTGAAAGCCCCGTCCAAGCCGGGAATGAGAACTGCTTCTCCGGACATTTCATACATGGACATATTCTTCTCCTCCTCTTCGCATCAGATAGACAATTTATGTCTATAAAAAAATAATCCCGACTTGCGGGATTACTTTTCTATGAAATATAAATTTGAAAATTCAAACAAAGGGCGTAGCGGCTTCTTTACCTTCTTTTTTATTCTTGTTTCCATTACATTCAAGCTAGTCGTTATTTCTATCCGTAATTATCCTACTTTTGAAAATCAGTGTCAATAGCGGAGAATGCACATCCCAAAACAATCTCACTTGAACAGGATCTTCTTTACAAGCTCCTCCAATCTGAAGCCAAGATCCTTGCTCTCTTTGACCAGGACAATCTCGGCTTGCCCGCCTGCGGGATCAATGGCCAGTTCTTTATTAAGATATCCGCGCGCCGAGATCTTTACAACAGCATTAACATCATCCAGATATGGAAATTCAAAATAGCCCCTCGTATCCGACAGTATATATTTTCCGGAATACGACACTTTTGCATCCGGAACGATCTCGTCCAGCTCATTATAGACGACCCCATAGAAAGTTTTTGGATCATAGTATTTATTCAGAACGCCAGCTGCTTCTTTCTCTTTTCCGTCATCCCCCCAGATCGAAGTGGATCCGCCGACAGCTGTCCAATAATTAATACCTTTCAGCTTGCCCGAGTCTTTGAGGATCCAAAGCGCCCGTTCAACCCATTTCGCCTGTTCGCTTTCCGACAGATCGCCGTGAATGTCAGGAATAGGCGCGCCGAACTCACCCAGAACAACAGAACCTCCGCTCCCACTTGCAATATCCTCAACATCTTGCGCCAACTGTTCAGGAGTGCTGACATAGTGATCTATGGTCACGATTCCATCCAGGGCTTCGGTCGTTTCCTCGTCCATGACGAATCGCGCAACATCAGCGTTCATGGAAAAATAATTTGCCTGAACTTTTTTGTTTATGCTCTTGAAGGCCGACTTGGCTTCCCTATATTCGCCTATAATAAATTCCCTGAATCCCTCCACGTCCCCCGTTGAACGCGGATCCCCCGGTCCCCCATTCTCGCATTCGGGACAGCTTGAAAAAATATCCCCGTCTTCGAACAGGTCGGAGTTGAAGCGGATAAATTCCCCGGTATTTCTCAGATGCTCCTCCTTTGTGATCCTTGAATAATCAAACCACTCCTCCCATCCTGAAAAATTGCCCCTGAACCATACTTTTAATTTATATTTTCTTGCAGCGCCCACCCAGCGCTTGAGCATCGGAATGAACTCACTGTCGTAAGGAGTGGCTATGGCCACATGAGTTGAACCGATCGCGGCAATGTTCTTTACCTGATCGTCTATCACGGCATCGAAATCCTTGTCTTCCATCTTCTCACGGCTGAGATCGCGGGAATATTTCATCGTATCAACCGATTTGAAGCTCCAGAAATCCAGATCAGGCCTCGTATAATAGACATCTGCGTGCGAAAAAACATTATAAGAATCCGCAAAGACAAGAATCGTAAAAATGATGATCGTAAAAATAAACAGTATACGAAATTTCATTTGTTTCATATTAAATGATGCTAATTTAATATAACTATATTTGCGGATTTTTACAATACTTACCTGTGTTCAAGTATCGGTTCTGTTATGAGATCTTTCAGATATTCATCTTTCAATTGATATATATCGGCGAACGGATAATGATCTACAAGTTTAAAGCGCTCAAATCCGGCATTGTTTTTCATTGCTTTCCAGGTTGAGTCGTCATCGGAATTGCTTCTCATCACGATCCAGCGCGCCCATCTGTCGGGATTTATGAGCGCAGATTCATAATAAGCCCCGGCGCCTTCGTGAATGAACTTTTTCATCGGCAAGCCCGAAGAAAAAATGATCGAATCATGCGACGCAACAGAGATCAGAATGAATCCGGGTTCATCTTTTGTATTTTCACTGAGCCACCCGCTCACTTCAGTCACATTTTTCTGGCTTGAACCGAAGCGCGCATCATCAACTACCACCGCGTCTCCGTTGACAACTGAAAAAAAAGTGACCATGGCCAAGAGAGAAATAATGAGAACGCGCATCTTCGGGGCATAATGCACAATATAGCCGATAAAAATAGCGATCGAGGGCATCATCATGATCCCATAGCGTATATTAAACCATGTTCTGCCAGAGAGTCCGTACACATAAAGAACCGAATGCCCTAAATACAGGGCAATGACATTGAATAGGAGAGGAGCAACTAAAATCATAGTTGCAAAACGAATATGCCAAGAAATATGCCTATTCGTCCACAGTGCCATTGCTCCGATCAGACCGATGATCAACGTGAAAGCATTGGAGTTATAAGCAAGTGCATAAATATAAATTTCCGCAGATAAGAATAAATTATTTTTAGTCGCAAGAACTCCTGCGGTTTCTAGCTGCTTTTGCTGCGTATATGCAGAATATGGCCCGAAGATAAAATAAAAAGCGTCCTTGAATATAAGCAAGTTCCATATAAGCCATAGCACCACGCCAAACCCCCCCAGCGTCATGAACAAAACTACTATGCCTTCACTTTTTGCGTATCCCCACTTTTGCCATACATAAAAGAATATCATAAGCGTCGCGAAAAAAAGCAAAAACCATCCGTCATATCGGACAAGTGTTGAGAGCATGATCCAGAAAGATGCATAAATAAGATACAATATATTGCTCCTCTTAAACCAAAGTAAAAAATAATAAGATCCCGCAGTCATCGTTCCCAACAGCGTAAGTTCCGTCATTGCGGTTGATTGCAAATATAATATATTGATATTCGCAACAAAAATGGCCACTCCGACAAGCCTTCCCGACAGACCAACATTTAATTCTTTGAGAAAGTAATAGATCAAAACCCCCGTTCCGATAAAAGCGATCATGGAAGGCAAGGCTCCGGCAAGTCCGGAATGCCACATAAAATCATTCCATATGGTAGGTATCATCAGAATATGAGTAAGCGGCAGCCACACGCTTCCAAGTTGCGCGATGCCGGTATTCAGGCCTTCCACCACTCTTCTTCCGATATCCAAATGAGATCGCGCATCGTTATAAGCCAACCCCAGACCATTATTATAATAATAGAGATAACCCACAACAGATATTGCGGTTAAAAATAAAATGACAAAAAAAATACAGTTTTTTATCAGATAAAGCCCAAGACCGTCCAGGGTATTTTTTTTGATAAGCAATTCCATATTATACTTTGAGACATTTATGATCATGTTTTTATTTTATCAGCGATCTTGATATTGCCTTCTTCCGAATACAGCCGCAGGATCAAAATCCCGGTCCCGACAGCTATCAGCGTAAAAATGATCCCGAGATATTGTCTGGCTGTGATACTGTCTCTCAAATACGTTTGAAATATAAATGATTTTGATCCGAATTTATTAAGATACTCCAGATTTCTCTCATAAGTGTATTTTTCCTCCTTACCGCTGGTTTTCTCCAGTGCCAAAATCTCGATCTTGGGCGGAACGGCATTAGTTGTCAGAGCCCCCAGGGTGTTTATGGCGGAAGACGACATAAAAAGAAACAGGAATATAACTATAAAAACGATATTTTTTCTGAAATGTGTCAGGCTCAGAGCCACGCCTATGCACAGAACGGCATAGGTCGGGATCAGATACCGTGAACCGAAAGCCCATCCGCCATAGGGATCGCCCCACATTGAATAAAGCAGTATATTGAATCCTGCGATAGACAACAGGAGATTGCTGAATGAAGCTCCAGCTCGGGCATATAGAAAATAATAACCGAAAATGCCAAGAAGCACGACCGGAGTATAATTAATGATCCCTCTATCGGGGCTTATAAAATGTATATAAAATCCATTGATCAGATTTCTGGTATCAAAAAAAGCAAATACATTTTTTTTGGAAGGCGTTCCCTGTGGCAGCTGAACATCAACCGCCTGATTGAAAACAGGATTATCCGGCAGGCCTTCACTGTTTATGGAGGTGACCCTTTGCAGAGAACCGGAAATTTGAAAATAACTTCCTTGCGAAACGCCATTGAACCACAGAAAAAAAGCGATTGGAACGACCATTCCTATCATCGCCAGAAAACCCAGCGATCTTATTTTGATCGAAACAAATTCGGTACCCTTTTTGTCGATGCTGATGATTTTTTTCATAAAACATATGGCGATAGGAAAAACAAAAAATATATTTGGGTTATCAACTACAAAAGACAGTCCGAACAAAAACCAAAAAATCGGCGCAGAATACCATTCTTTCCGCCTGAATAACAGATAAACGCCGAATAAAACGATAAACGTGGTGATATGATGCTGGGATAAAGTTACGCCATAGGTAAAAGCAGGAGACGCGAAAATGAAGGAAAGCGCTCCCAGATTGGCAGCCATGGGATGCGCTCCAAGCCGAATAGCTATAGCCCTGATCAGGATCAGATTTAAAAAAGCGAACAAAGTTATTACGGCAAAAGCGCCAAGCTGAGAGAATCCGAAATATTTACCAATTATATATCCCGGAATTATCAGAAAGGCGGTGCCGGGAGCAAACAGGGAAACATATTGCCCCTTCTGATTGATGGCCAAGTCCGGGGTGGAAAAACCGGCAAGCGGCAAAGATAACTGCAATGACCTGTCCTCGACAACAGAGTAGGCCAATGCAAACCGGCCTCGCTCGTTCGACGATTCAAAAGGTCCTGTCTTCTCCCAATATAACGAATTAAGCTCCTGGCTCGTGGGATTTCCCCTGAGCCCGTGGATAGTCAATACCAGGATCATCGCTGAGAGCAGAATAAATGAGATTGTAAACAGATTTTCTTTTTTCATAAACTAATGATATATAAATGGGATCATGGAACTTCGGGAAAACGATTTGCATTGCTGTCTGCCGAATGATAATTTTCAGGTTTGAGAACGATGCCATCGGGGAACATGGGTCTAATCTGGCTTTTATAGAAAGAGATCAATCTTTTCTTTTTATCCTCGAGGCCGGATATATCCAGTGAACCCAGGCTCGACACCGGGGCAAGACCAACTTTTACTTTGGCCCTCAAATTATAGGGAAAATCTTCCCAGAAAACAACCTTTGGAAAAACTTTCCGGCAAATCTCGCGGACCATGACATGATCCACATTTCCGCCAATGCCAAGGGGACAAAAGACAACACAGTTTCCCGCTCTTTTCTTGAAATATCTCAGCTTCTTTTCGATCATTGCAAAAGTATGCGCATCGTTCTTCGAGATCTTTCCCGAGATGATATCGAACTGATAAGTCGGATAAACATGAACCACTTCAGGTAAGAATCTTCCGATAATTTTCAAGATCGGAGATCCGTTTTTTTTCTTCCTGAATGAAGCGTCTTGAAAGCCAAGATGAATGTGCTTTGCGCCAATGGATTTGCATGCCTCCACGTCTTCTGATTTTCTGAGACAAAACAGGTCCTGGGCATTCTTATATCCTCCGCAAATTTTCAGATTTACTCCGGTCGAAAATGTATAAGGCGGCAGGGGTGCCTCGGTAAATATTGTCACGACCGTAGTTTCAGTTTTTGTTGCCAGACGCAAGAGCAACGCGCCCGAAGAAAGGATCGCGTCGTCCAAATGAGGCGATATAAAAACACATGGCGTCCTCTTGCTGATTATCTCCTCGATAATTGAGTTGACATCTGATCCTTTGTCCCTATAGCCCAAGACGTCATCGATGTGTTTTCCATATCTTCCCGCAATATTGTCCCAGTTATAATCTTTCAAAAATACCTTTAATTTCTCAATGTTTATTTTCCGCTCTCCGCCTTGAACGGATAATTCCTGCATAATTTTTGCCATTGCCATTGCATCGAACGGCTCGGCCTTACATGAAAAATCTCCAGGCAGCCATCTCAATCCTTCGATATCGAAAGAAACCACCGGAACACCGTGAGCCAAGGCCTCCAGGGCGGTCAGGGAAAAAGTTTCAAAACGGGAAGGGATGACCACGGCGATCGCTTCTCTGAATGCGTCATTTTTTTTCTGGCCGTCAACCCTGCCCAGTAATTTCACTTTTTCCGCGATTCCCAGTTCACGGACCATTTTCACCAATCTTTCTTTCTCGCTTTGAGGTCCGCCTCCGGCGATCACCAATGAAAATTCTGTCTTTTGCGCGATCGAACTGTACGCCTCCAAAAGCAAATCCAATCCCTTCTGATCTATTTCCAGCCTTCCCATATATAGAAAATGTTTTTTTACCGGCCGGCCTTGCGCAAGATCGATTTCCACTCCGTTGGGAATGACTTCAATGAGCGCATGCGGATTTATCTCTCTTATTCTCTGCCCGCTTTCTCTTGTGGACACGATAAAATTTCTACACATTTTAACGCCCATATTCTCTATAATATGGAAAGGCAGCTTATATTTTCGGCGCATATCTTCTCCGGCGAGCATATGAACCATGCCGATGACGGGCTTTTTTGTAAAAACAGACAGGAATGCGGTTGAGAAAGGCGGCATAAAACTTTCTACCCAAACATCAAAATCGCCTGCAATAACATAATACGGAAGCGACGCCTGGAAGATCAGCTGGCTGAGCTTTGGACCGAAAAAACTGAAGCCGGCATATTCATAGCATACGCCATCGATCCTGCGTTTTTTTGCACCGGGATAATTACCGCAAATTATTTTCACGTCAAATCTGTCGGCAAGACGTCTGGCCACTTCATGAACCACCAGCGCCCCGCCACCGTTATAATACGGATTACCGATAGAGTCATAGGATGAAATGATCATTATCTTTTTCCTTTCTCCGACCTCTATTTTTTTTGAAGAAGAGATCGGTTCCCATCTCGCCTCTGTTCTGTCTTTGTCTATCATACATAGAATTCTCACCAGGGGGACCATTCCCAGATAAAGTACGGTCCAAAAGGGGTTTTTTATCATTCTCCTCGCCAAATAGACCGCCTTAGCCTCAAGTCCTATCGTATAATACTTTTCAACGAATTCCTTGTCATAGCTCAATTCCTGGATCCCTTTGGATTTTATGAACCGCTTATATTGCTTGAGGTAGTCGGAAAGAGTTTCGGGAAGCTTGTAATGAACGAGAGCTTTTTCCGCTGAAACAAAAGCATATTTTTTCTGTTCGCAGTAGAGGAAGGGAAAAACATCGTCCGCCGACGTTTCAGGAAATTTCATTTCTTTATATAATGTCTTCCCGAAAGCCCTGACGCTTCCTTCCGAGAAATATAAAGGCGAGGCATATTTCGACTTTCTGAGGTCATTCCAGATCCCGACTCCCGTAAAAGCTATCTTTTGAACGAATGTCTTGGGCGGGAGCGGAAAAGCAAGGCCGGATGAATATACAGCCCTTCCCTCAATAATGGGCCTGATAAGATCCTTTATGACATCCGGCGAAGATAATCTGATATCCGCATCCAGGATCACGACAATATCCGACCCGGCAACAGAAAAGACCTCGTTTATCCTTGCCGGCTTGCCTTTCCTTTCGGGAGAATCTATCAGCCGTATCCTTTCGTCCTTGAAAGATGCGACAATCGCGGACGTTTTGTCCGTGCTTCCGTCGGAAATGATAAATATCTCCTTGATCACAAAACCATCTTCCCGGACGCGAATCAAAGAATCAAGAAGTTCTTTTATATTGGCTTCTTCGTTATAGGCAGGCACACCTATTGTTACGGTAATGTCTTTATTATTTTCAGGCATATAGTTTTTTATCTAAATATATTATCTGCATATCACAATACGCGATTTTTGTAAAAGGCGAGTTCATCTTTTATACGCCGGATCTGCAAACTTGATATGATCGCAAAAAATAGCTTGCTGCTCTTCGCCCAGTCAAAATTTTCCGCCCATAACCGGCCCCGGATGCCCATTCTCCTGCGAAGTTTATTGTCCTGTATTATCTTATGGATACAGTCCGCAAAAGATCCTATATCTCCATAGCACGCCAAATATCCCGTTTCGAAATTCTTTACCGAATCTCTCAGTCCCGGCACGTCGGACGCAACGACCGGAGTTCCGCAGGCTCCGGCTTCGATCGCCACGATCCCCCATCCTTCCATAAACGAAGGATTAACCAGCACCCATGCCTTCTGCAGCAGTGATATCTTTTCTCTCTCGGAAACTTTCCCCGCGAATCGAACCGTCTTTCCATCCAAACGCAATTTTTTTACCAGTCTTTTTAATTTTCCCTCTTCTTCTCCGCTCCCGGCTATGACCAGCGAAACGTTCGAATCTTTCCTGGATATCACTTCAAATGCCCTGATGAGAATATCGACTGATTTATATGCTTTCAGCCTTCCGAGATACAGAATGACCGGCCTCTCGCTTTTCTTGCCCGGCATAAGGCATTTGAGTTCGATCCCCGGATTTACAATGTTAATACCGGCTTTTCCAAGTCCCAGCGACTCGATCTCTTTTTTGCTTGATTCGGATATCGTTATGAAAGGAACTTTTTTATAAACGGCCGGCATCAGAACCTTTTCCAAAAAACATGCTAGAGCCGAAAGATGTTTGCTTAAAGACAACCTGAACACTTCCTGGTGAACATGATGCATAAGACAAAACACCGGTTCTCTGGCATAAAGAGGAGCGAAAAACGGAATCCCGTTCTCGCAATCGATGATCACATCGAATTTTCCCCTGAAACGCAAAATATAATAGACAAAAGCCCAGAAATAAACAAAGTAGAATCCGCCTCGCCTGATTATCTCAACTCCGCCCACCTTTTCACTTCTCGGCGAGTGGCTGTCGTTCCCGCAAAATATAGTGACCCTATGGCCATCTTCAACCCAATTTTCAGCGATCTTCTGTATATAGACCTCGGCTCCGCCGGCATACTCATGGCGCGTATCCCTCCAATTATAGATCAGGATCTTTTTTTGGTCTCCGCCGGTAGGACCGACGCTCGGATAGCCGCTCTTGAAAACATCGGCCAGATCGTTCAGGTTGTTCCTTATGAACTTAGCCCTGCCCTCAAGAACGCTCATCGCCTCCATCAGGACCCACCCGAAACAGCTTGACCAGAAGATCACCGCAACAACATCCCGGATAGAATTGTGGTAAAGCGACAGACCCAGAACCATTCCCAGCGGGATCATAATCGACATGAAGGAATAAATGTATCTCTTTCTGGCCAGATGATAGGTCACTATAACATTCGTAATTACGAGAAGCAGAACCGAAATGGCGTAGATATTGAGATATGGCAATATTCCCGAAACTTTCGGTCCGAAGATCCCCGGTACAGTAACCCTTCCCATGACTCCCAGAAAAAATACCCCCAAGATCGATAATAAGAACGAAGAGATATATACCAGCGAGAAGATCTTTTTGGAATCTTTTTTCTGCCCCATATTCCTGCTGACAAGCGGGATCAGGAATACAATGGGAAGCGTTCCCATGAAATAGATCATCTTTCCGACAAAAGACAGCATGACATATTCCCCGGCCATCCGCTCGGGCAGATAATGCTTAACAAGTATTATATCCATGCTGAAGAACAGCATCATGGAAATTCCGGCAGCAAGAGATGAGAGATAGAACTTTTTCGGAAAATTTAATTTTATCTTTTCCGGGACAAAATTATTCTTTCTTTTGATGAAATACGAAGACACAATCGCGGCCGCCATGATCGAGAAAGGGATCGCGGCATAGACCCAGCCCGATGCCCCGGAATAAACAAGGATCATAGCGAAAAGAAGTTTGGAGATCGGTTCAACGGCCATAACAACTGCGGCCGAAGAAAAATAAAGATTTCCCTGCAAGAATCCGCTGTTGGAAGCCGAAATTATCCCGAATATAAAAACGGGCGCAAAGAGCAATAGAACATAATGGTCTTTGATATTGAAAAATTCTGACAGGAATTGTCCCGCGATCACCCACGCAAACGCGGCGATCAGAGACAGAAGCACCCCCCTACTTTTCACGAATTCCAGGAACATGACGCTCGATTCTTTTTTTCCCGAACTGGAAAGATATCCAGTTTCGGAGTTAACTGTTGACGACAAGGCACTGGTGAATATGGAAACCAGATACCAGAGCGAACTTACCAGAGTCACCAGTGCAAGATTTTCAAACGATAGCGCCCTCCCCAGAAATATATTAAAGATGAAATTGATCACATTGGAAAACATTATTGCCGCAATAAATATATTTTTGGGCTCAAACAGCATCTTCCAATATCCGCCAAGCGGCACTTTTCTCCAACTGAATCCCCGCTTTCTTTTTCTTCCGGCAGAAAGATCCGCCGCCGCCGGCTTTTCCGGCAAAAGCGATCCATGATCCATCCCGGCATATTCCGGATGCGGAACTTTTTCCCAATTGAATGCAGGCGCTGTTTTCCTTGCGACAGGCAAAATCTCCCGAGGGGCTTCCGCCGTCTTTTTCAAAAGATGCAGTCCATGATTCGTTTTCTCCCAAAAGTGCGGCTTCATGATCAGCTGGTAGACCGCAATCACGGACGCGACGCTCATCAGAGCCCAATAGAACGGAACTAAAAAGACATATTTGATGAGCAACCACTGTCCGCGCTTGGCGCACCCGATCATGTAATAATACATGGCAAGGAAATTTCCGAAAACAAGGGAGGTTGCCGCCATAAAGAATATCACTGACGGATACAGTTTCTCGATCATCGGTCCGACCAGACCGTATAAAGCGAAATAGGAAAAGGTCGCCATCCACAAAATAGGATTAATAAAAATGAAAACAGTTTTTCCTCCGACAACAAGCTGGAAGATGAGAGCATGAACTCCGTTCTCGCGGAAAAAATCCATAGGATGGCGCATATGCACCAGATAGGTCTGAATATAGCCTTTGATCCACCGCGACCGCTGTCTAAGCCAGTTCTTCAGATCGCTGTTCGCCTCTTCGAGAGTCACCGAATCTATAATGGTTGTTGTAAAACCATTTTTGAATATCCTCATTCCCAGATCGCAATCTTCCGTCACATTAAAAGGATCCCAGCCTTCAAGTTCAAGAAGGTCTTTCGTCCGGAAATGGTTGCTGGTTCCGCCAAGCGGGATGGAAGTGTTGATCGACTGCAGCCCCGGCAGGATCATATCGAACCAAAGAGAATATTCCACTGTGAAAAGCTTGGTCAGCAAATTCTGATTAGGATTGAAGTAATTGAGCTTGGCCTGCAGGCATCCGACCGACCGCGGAACTTTCTTGAAACCCAGATATGCTTTTTTGAGCTGCAAGGGATCGGGAATGTCTTCCGCATCGTATATTACCGTATATTCTCCTCTGGCAAAAGCCAGACCATAGTTGCAGGCTTTCGGCTTGGTCTTGGGAAGGGACTCGGGAACCACGATGATCCGCACCTGCGGCGGAAGGCCCATGTGTTCGGCCGTTTCGATGGTCGCCTTGTCGCTCTCCTCCAAGAGAAGCAAGATATCGAGCTTATCTTTCGGCCAATCGAGCTTTCCGATCGCATCCAGAAATCCCGGCAGCATATGCGCCTCCTTATAAAGCGGACAAAAAATTGTATAAACCGGAAGGGATTCTTTTTCCAACTCGTCCATCTCCCATTTTTCACTCTTTATTTCCGGAGGATCCTTCAGGCTTCTCATGACAAGATAAAGATTGAATACTGTGTCAAGAAAGTAAATTGCGCTCAGCAGAGCAACGACCACCGAAAGGATCCCGATCGGATCGATATACAAGCCGGTCAAAAAGACAGCTATCGCCAATAAAGCGACGTTCCTCTGCCATGGAACAAAAGTTATAGCGGCTGAATATTTCTGATCCAGAGTTGTGTGAGTGATGAAGCGTTTTTTGCTGAAAGCCACCCCGGCGCCCATCATGGCAGATCCTTTTTTCGGAAAGATCGCGATCTGAGGTATTTTTTTGAATTTCAACTTTATGGCATTGGATCCGATCTCATATATGGCTTTTTGGAATTCTATCTTTGACTTTCCCTGCTTCCGGCTCGCAAAATCAATATCAACGCTTCCGATCATATATCCGTAAAATCTTGCCTTAAGTAAAAATTCAAGATCAAAGGTCCAGGGGGAAGGATCTATCTTGATCTCTTTGACAACCTCCTTTTTGAAAACTTTCATTCCGGCCTGCACGTCAAAATCAAATCCGTGCAACATTTTGGAGAAAAATAAATTGAAACCCCCGCTTATTATCCGCCGAACGGGGCTTATCGACCTCATGGTGCGATTTACCACGACGACATCACAGCCCGCTCTTATTTTTTCAACCATGTCGGGCAAAGCCTCGGGGGGATATTGGAGATCGGCGTCGAGGATCGCGATCAGGTCAAAATTAGCATAGGAAAAACCCTCGAGCAAAGAATGGGCCTTGCCCCTTTTGCCAAGCTTCGAATACAGGATGATCGGATAGCTGGCCGACAGCTGCCTGATCATTTCACATGTGCCATCCGAAGAATGGTCATCGATGAATATGATCTCATAGACGATACCCGCCTTTTTCAAGGCACTATGAATGCGGCAGGCCAGTTCATGAACATTGCCTTCTTCATTCAGAGTCGGAATTATTATTGATATGGAGTTGGAATTCATCGCTTCGGTATTATTGATAACTTTTTGCTTTCTGCAATACATCAAACACGACCATCTTGCATATTCCGTCATGAGATAAACGTCCTATATCAAAAAAGGCTCGTAGCTACTAACCACCATTTAAGTGGCTAGAAATTACAAGCCCTCAGTTGGCTGTCATCCCGAATTTTCGGGATTCAGTTGGCTGCTAGGCAGTTTCGATATAACCGGAAATCGCCCGAAGTAGTTTTAAATATAACAGATTCAGTATATACGTGTCAATTCCAAACTGTTGACAAAAAACAGGGTAAAAATGACCGATGAACGATCACTTCCCCCTGCCTGATTCCAATAAATATGCCTGCCTCGCAAAGATTGGGATCCTTTAATCAGACCCTGTCATATTGATCCAATATCCTGATGGTGTCATCAAGATGAGGAGTCGAATACTCATGCAGTATCGTATTTTCAAGCGCAAATATGGCATGAGGCGTATTCGGTTTTATCCTGATCTTTTCATTCACCTTTAAATTGACTTCACTATCGTCGAATCTTACGACCGCTTCACCCTGCACTATATGCATCGTTTCGTCTTTCTTGAGATGCTTGTGATGCGATGTTCCTTCGCTTTTCATAAGATAGAGTTCCTTTGTCAGATAGTTTTCCGTATAGACCAATATCTTTTCATATCCCCAAGGCTTATCTTCTTTGTTCTCATATTCCTTTTTGACGATCTCAAGATCCTTGATAGAATCGACGGATTGCCAAAAAACATCTTCTTTATAGAAATTCAAGAGTCCCGAAGAAGATATTTTGGGGAATGCGAGCTTCTCTATATCCCCTTCTTCATGTTGGAACAGAATAGGCTTCAGCTCTTTGGATATTATATATATTCCCGCATTGATAAAATTGCTGAGCTTCGGTTTTTCTCTGAATCCTATGATCTTGCTCTCGGAAAGCTCCACTATCCCATAAGGGGAGATCAGCGGCGTTATGTACATCAGCATCTTATTCTTGTGATTATTCATCATCTCTTTAATATTCACATCGCAGACGATATCGCCGTTCCTTATGACATAATCATCGGAATCGAAATTTTTGAAGAGATTGTTGATGGCATAAAGGGTCCCGCGAGGCCTGTCTTCCACGAGATAGTCCACCTTCACTCCGTTCCAACAGCTCTGGAATCTTTCCTTTATTTTTTCATGCAGGTGACCGCAAAGAAGCACAGCCCTGTCGATGCCGGCATGCTTGAATTGCAGAAGCTGCCTGTCCAGGATCGTATAATTGTCTTTTATTTCGAGAAGCGGCTTGGGAATATGGTCCGTAAGCGGCTTCAGCCTTTTCCCGAAACCTCCGCATAATATCGCCCCTATCATACTGTTTGTTCATTAACCTGTGGATTAGTAAAGACTTGATTCTTGTAGTTATAGTAATTTATGAATGCTGCCAGGACCGTTGCCGTCAGTTTTGAAACATTAAGCCAAACGATGCTTGAGAATTGGTCCTGATGGACAAACTCCGTAAAAAAATACACAAACGCCAGATTCGCGGCCACTCCCACAATACTGAGCTTCAGATATTTTCTGTATTTCGCGTCCTTGCTGTTCCACTTGAAAGTCCAGTTCTTGTTCATGTGATAGCTGTTGACATTCGCCACAAGGAACGATATGACGCTGAATACCGCCGCATATGCACCCTTGTTTATCCCGGTCGAAACGCTCAAAAGGTTCAATATCGCGAAATCTATGCAAGTGCTGGTCAGCCCGACCACAGAAAATTTGAATAGTCTTTTAAAATTTATGTGTTTTAGCTTCAGCAGATGTTTATTTATCTTCATTTTGTTTTTTTTCTGATCCTATTAAATGTTCCCACTTTTTATTTAAATAGTATCCATAGATTTTGCCTTGTCTTGAAAGCGCAGGAAAAAGATCTCGCTCCAGGCTTCTGTATCCTTCTTTCGAAACGATCGAACACACTTTCGGTTCCATCAGATAGATCCCTGCATTTATGAGATAGGATTCCACTTTACCGGAATCCGGCTTTTCGATGAAATCAACAATCCGGTTTCCGTTCAGCTTGATCGAACCGAAAGAACGCGGGTCTTTTTTGCTCGTCATACAGATAGTGCAGTCTCCTCCGTTCTTTCTGTGAAATTCAAAGATCTCATCGATCCTGGCCTCACAGAGAACGTCTCCGTTCACCAGAATAAATGTCTCGCCCATAGCGCCTCTCAGATATTTCAATGACCCTGCCGTACCCGAATCCGATGATTCGTAGGATATCTTGAGGCCGGGATCTTCCCGGCTTTCTATGTGTTTCTTTATCGCCTCGGAAAATTTTCCCGCAAATATTATCACCTCTTCAATTCCTTCTCTCTTCAGCCACTTGAGCATGCGGTCTATTATCGGCTGCCCCTCATATTCGGCCATGGCCTTGGATGTGATCGTTGTTTTTCCATTTAAGCATATTCCTTTTCCCCCCGCAAGTATCACCGCGATCCTTATCTTTTTTTGCCTCAGATTCTTCAAAAGATAGTATTCAATAGCATGCGATCTGTTCTTTATCTTTACGCCGTCTATCAGCCTGTCCAGATTTGCGAGCAGCTTCTCGTCCAGCGTTATTGTTATTCTTGACTTATTTCGTGCCATAGATTAAATTTATCTTAATGTCATACTTTGTCATACTATTGTAACATAGTTCAATAAGTATGCAAACACGAAACTTATCCACACAGAACGAGATTGATTATTTATTATTTACGATCTAAAAAAACAGGAAATACCTGTTTTTTATTGATATTATATATAACGATCTCTAACCCTCGATTATCCTTGAAACTTTCTCGATCCCCTCTTTCCTGAGCTTCTCGCTTTTTGCTTCAAGATTCAGCCTGATGACAGGTTCGGTGTTCGACCCTCTGACATTGAACCACCAATCCGGATATGTGACCGTTATTCCGTCAAGCTTTCCGATCTCGGCATCAGAGAACTTGCTCTCGATCTCCTTCAGCTTGTCGGGAACGCTTTTCACCTTGAAATTGACCTCTCCGGAATGGAAATATATCTTGTAGGGTTTCATGATCTCGGAAAAAGGCGCGTCTTTTCCGGAAAGATATCTCAAAAATTTGGCAACCAGGATCACCGGCATTTCAAACGTGCCATAGGGCCTCCTGTAGGCATAGTGCCCGGAAGATTCCCCGCCGAATACCGCATTGTTCCTTATCATCATCGCCTTTATGAGCGAGTGTCCCACCGGAGTGACCACGGACTTTCCGCCCATTTCATCGATCATGTCTTTCGTGATCCTTCCCGGCCTTATATCATAGCAAACCAGGGCTTCCGGATCTTCTTTCAGCTCTTCCTGCGCCATGATCCCCCTCAAGATCTCCTGTCTCAGCGATTCCCCTTTTTCATCTACAAGGAAATATCTGTCTCCGTCACCGTCGGATGCAATGCCGAAATCAGCTTTGGTCTCAACCACTTTTTTCTTCAAGAGGACAAGGTTCTCTTCCTTCAGCGGATCGGCTTCATGCGAAGGAAAAGAACCATCAAGCTCGAAATTTAGCTTGACGATATCCGCCGGAACTTTTTCAAAAAATGCTTCCATGTCCGGGGCTCCCATGGAATTTGCTGCGTCAATGACGATCTTATATTTTTTCAGCTTGGAGATATTCACAAGAGAGGTTTGATCTTTGACCAGATCTTCCATGATCCCGGTTTTTTTTGAAACGCTTCCTTTCTTATCGGACGAAACATACCTGTTTTTTTCAATGATATCCAGCATTTCCATGATCCCGGAATCTTTGCTTACAGGAAGCGCCTTTGCTTTCACCAACTTGAAGCCGTTATATTCCTTGGGATTATGAGACGCCGATACCTGGATCCCTCCGTCATATCCGTAATATGCCACCGCAAAATAGAATGTCGGAGTGCTGACCAGCCCGACATCAATGACATTAAGCCCGCTATCAACAAGCCCGCTTATCAGCTTTTCCTTGAGCGCCGGACTCGACAATCTCATATCGCAACCAACCACTATGTTCTTTGTTTTCGGATTTTCTCCGAGAATGAAAGTCGCATACCCCTTTCCAATCCTATAGGCCACATCCTCATCAAGCTGCGACGGATAGATCCCTCTTATGTCATACGCCTTAAATATTGATCGGTCCACTTGATTCATATGCTTCGCTTATTTTTTTAATTATTTTCTTCACGTCGGAAAAATTCTTCGCCACATAATCGGTTTTTTCCGATTTGATCTTTACATGCCCGCCCCTAGGCCTCTCCATTTTGATCGTGACCACATCCGGAAACTTTTCTTTGACCTTGTCGATCTCCACAGCTTTGTCGTCTATGAAAACAATCAGATCTTCCGGATTGCCCCTGTAGATGTTCTCCAGATAGACCACCTTGTCCTTATCAGTTATATGGACCTTGTCGAAAAAATTGCCTATATTCGCGTTGTCGATCTTTCTCTTCTGGAAATCGGTCGAACCGAAAGAAAGAAGAATAAGCTCCTTCCGGAGACGTTCATTGGCGAACTTCTTGAAATCGGGATAAACAAACTCCTCCGACCTCTCGATCAGGGAATCGATCTCACTCACAACCTCCTCTTTGTCAAAAGGTTTCAGCTGAAAAAAAAGATCAACTACGACCTTCTGATCGAAATCTTTCATTTTTTCCTTCGATTTCCTGTATATTTCCCTGAATTCATCCGACGTAAATCCCACTCTCTTAAAATGTTCAATTATCTCTTGCACGAACATATAGGTATCGAAGATAGTATCATCGAAATCTATTACGATTTTCATTCTTTTGGATTAATTTTATTAATATCGATAAGAAATTGGCCACCAAGCCATAACACCGGCCGGATATTACACCGTAATTGTAGCATAAACCCGCATATTTTAAAAGCAATCGGCTCTCAAAATAGCTTTATTTCCCGCAAAACATCTCGCATCAGCAAAAAAATAGGATTGACGAAGGCGGCTTTTTCATGTAGAATTGCATGAAGTGGGACCAGGAGGTCAAAAAATGTTCAAAAAAATAAACATACTAACCAACGTAGCTGCAGTTGGAATCATAATTTTATCGATCCTATACGGAAACAACATCAAGGACGGCGCTGCCTTCCCTCTAATGGGGGTAACCGCCATAGCTTGGTTCGTCGCAGTATTCTGCAGTCACCGAAAAACGGTAAAAAAAAGAAGGTTAATATCGAGGAATAATATTTAATTATTCCTTATTTTTATCGCATTCGGTTGACCTTGCCGGACTTTTAAACTAAGCTATAAGAAGAAGCTTTTTGCTCAGTATTTTGCCGTGCAGCCTTCCCCTCCTTAGATAAGAAGGGGTGAGGGGTGGTTTGTATTTTTGAGTTTTATTCCAACCCCTCCTGACCTCCCCTTATCCAAGAGGAGGAAAAAAGCCATAAAATCAGCGAGATTCAGGCAATACTAAATACTAAATACTTAATACCAAAGATATGGGATTTTCAGTCGGGATAGTCGGGCTTCCGAATGTCGGAAAATCGACCCTATTCAAAACATTGACCAAAAAAGAAGTGGATATTTCCAATTATCCTTTCTGCACCATCGATCCGAATATCGGGATCGTCAAAGTTCCGGACGCAAGGCTTGAGAAGCTGGCTGTTTTTTCAAAAAGCAAGAAAATTGTGCCGACTGCGATCGAGTTCGTGGACATAGCAGGATTGGTGAAAGACGCGCACAAAGGAGAAGGCCTCGGAAACAAGTTCCTCGCCAACATCCGGGAAGTGGACATGATCGCGCACATCGTCCGAGGCTTTGAAGACGGAAACATCATCCATGTCGGAAATAAGGTGGATCCGAAGAACGATATCGAAGTGATAAACTTAGAGTTAATACTGGCCGATCTTGAAACGGTCAACAAGATGCTAAGCAAGTCCGAAAGGGACGTGAAATCCGGAGACAAGGTCGCATTGATCCAAAAAAATATTTTGGCAAGATATAAAGAAGCGCTGGAAAAGGGTGAAATGGCAAACACGGTGCAAATTGAAGAAACAGAAAAAGAAGCGGCAAAAAGCATCAGCCTTCTCACCAACAAGCCGGTACTTTTTGTTGTGAATGTAAATGAAAATCAGAAGATAGACAAAGACAAGTTTTTGCCGGAAATAGAGAACAAGATCTTCGTTCCGATCAAATTCGAGCTGGACCTTGCGGAACTTGCTGAACCGGAAGCGATTGAATTCAGAAAAGAAGCGAACATGGACAAGAACATTTCAAGCCTCGACGAACTTATCACCAGATGCTATGAGCTTTTGGGGCTTATCACCTTCCTCACGACAGGAGAGGACGAGACTAGAGCCTGGACGATCAAAAAAGATTCGACCGCGCCTCAGGCGGGCCGCGCCATCCACACCGATTTTGAACAAAAGTTCATCCGCGCCAGCGTCATTAATTGGCAGAAACTTCTCGAAGCAGGCTCGGAAGCAAGCGCTGTGGAAAAGGGACTCCTGCGCACCGAAGGGAAAGAATATATCGTGCAGGATGGAGATGTGATTGAATTTAAAATCTAATTGCTACAGTGTTATATTGTTTGAATGTTGTTATTCTTCGAGCGATCCCGAATACTCGGGAGAGTCGAGAAGTTATTATCTTTTGGTTCTCGACGCAGAGTACCCTTGCTCGAACAACATTAAAATGATTTTTAACTCCATCAAATTTGACTTATTGAAACCAAAACGGTATTATTGAAATAGAAATTAAGCAAAACTATGGGAAAAATTGATCTAAAAAATGTGGTCTGGAAAGAGGGCAAATACTATGTTGCTCAGTGTTTAAATGTGGATATTTCAAGTTTTGGAAAAACTAAAAAAGAAGCATTGATGAACTTAGATGAAGCTTTGGGACTATATTTTGAAGATAATAAAAAACCAAAAGTAACTAAGATAGAGAGACCGACGCTAGTAAAAATATCCATCTGCCATGTCTAAACTTTATTCTTCAAATTTGATCATCAAAGTCCTCCAAAAGCGAGGCTTTGTTTTTATCTCTCAGAAAGGAAGCGCCGTGGAAAAAGGACTCCTCCGCACCGAAGGAAAGGAATATATCGTGCAGGATGGAGATGTCGTAGAATTTAAAATATAGAATTATTATTTTTAGATGTCATTCCCGCGAAAGCGGGAATCTATGCAACAGACGATTTGAATTTCTAATTTTTAATTTCAAATTTCTAATCAATTTTTAATGACTAAACGTCAAATGTCATTCTAAATAATGTCATTCTGAGCCTGTCAAAGCATTGGTTCAAAATCTGTCGCATACCGCGCAACAAAAAAATTATCTTCAAATTATAAAAATAGTGTTAATAATATGCCAATACCACAAAATTTTCAGACAATTATGCTCCCCTTCCTTGAAGCTGTTTCTGATGGGGAAAGCCATAATATGAATGAAATCCTAGATGCTTTAGCTGATTATTTTAAGCTTACCGAAGAAGAAAAAACTAGAAAATATCCAACTGGAAGCGCCTATATCTTCAACAATAAGGCGCGATTTGCTCGTTTATATTTACTAAAAGCGGGTTTATTGGAATCAACTCAAAAAAGTTTTATAAAAATTTCTGATGATGGCGCAGGAGTTTTAGCAAAAAAACCGAAGCAGGTTAATTTAAAATTGCTTGAAACGTATCCAAAATATATTGAATTTAAGCAAAGTTTAAAAGAGAGGAATCGTGAAAGAAAGGAAACAATTGTCGAAAATACAGAGATGGAATCACAGACTCCTCATGAACTGATTGAGTATGGCTATCAGAAAATCAAAAAAGAACTTTCACAGGAAATATTAATTCAAACGAAGCAAAGCTCGCCGCAGTTTTTTGAAAAATTGGTTGTTGAATTGCTACTCAAGATGGGCTATGGCGGATCATTGAAAGACGCCGGAAAGGCAATTGGGCAAAGTGGTGATGGTGGTATTGATGGCATTATTAAAGAAGATAAACTTGGACTAGATATTATATATATTCAGGCTAAACGATGAGAAAATTCCATTGGTGAACCCGTAATTAGAGATTTCGTCGGAAGTCTTGCAGGAAAACATGCGAATAAAGGCGTATTTATAACTACATCTCATTTTACAAGTGGTGCTACTGATTATGTTAAGAATATTCCTCATAAGGTTATTTTAATTGACGGTGAGATGCTGACCGACCTTATGATCGAAAATAACATTGGGGTATCAAATGTAAGCGCTTATGAAATTAAAAGAATAGATTCTGATTATTTTATTGAAGAATAAATCCCTCCCCTATCAGTTCAAGTTTTTGCACCTGAACCATAAATTTCTTTTCGAATGTCATTCCGGACTTGCCTGCTCGCCTCTGGGAGGATCTGGAATCTACCCATAATCACGTTGCTATCTATTTAGTGGATTCCTGCTTTCGCAGGAATGACAGCATGATAAGTTTAGAATAAATCAACATAAGGCACTATAAAACTATTATGAAGCTAAAATCCACAATCAAATGCCCGCAATGCGGGTTTGAAAAAGAAGAAACAATGCCCCAAGACGCCTGCCAGTATTTTTATATTTGTTCAAAATGCCAAAAACGCATCGAGCCAAAACCAGGCGATTGCTGCGTGTATTGCTCTTATGGTTCCGTCAAATGTCCAATGAAACAGGTGAAATAAGCATAGATTTTCTCTGCCGGTTCAGGTCTTCGCACCTGCCTTCCGGCCCGCTTCGCCGGAGGCTGACAGCGAGGCGAGCAGCCAGGCTTGAACCATAAATTTCTTTGCAAGTGTAATATTCATTAAATATCGTCATACGCCTTTATGAATAACAGAACGATTAAGCTATTATTTGTTTGCACCGATAACATAGGCCGAAGCCTGATGGCCGAATATCTTTTGAGAAACTGGCTGGAAAATAACAACCGGCATGACATCGAGGTTTCCTCTTGCGGGACAAATGCGACAAGCGACACCAGCTCATTTTGCATGGATCACATTGGCAAATTGGATGAAATGGGAATAGATGCATCGCGGCACAAAAGAACCCAAATATCAAAAGAAATATTGGCACGAAGCGACATCATCATTGCCATGGATGAATCCCACCGAGACTGGGTACGGGAGAAATTCAACAAAGAAGTCATGTTGTATAATGAAATATGCAAGAATGAAAAAACTTCGATCAGGATCAATCCGCCCGGCTCAGCCGGTCCGCTATCCAATCGATTGTTGAAGGTGTTTGAGTATATAGATAAGTCCATTCCTGACTTAGTTACTTCAATTGATAAGATAAAAATAAACTTATGACGAAATTCGCCATATTAACCGATATTCATCTGGGCCCGGAAGGCCGCTTCAGGGGCATTCTTCGCAAAATAAACAAGGATGTGAAAATATTTTTGGACGATTTTGTCGAGGAAATGAATGGGAATGTAAAACCTGAATTCACGGTTGTCCTCGGAGATCTGGTCGAGGACGACAATGAGGCCAATGACAGGAATAATGTCGGCTACATCGTAAAGTTGCTGAAAAAGTTGAAGTGTCCTGTCTATTATGCTGCCGGAAACCATGATCTTAGGAACATTTCAGAAAAAGATCTGGCGGAATTGTTTCATTATGAAAAGCTATACTATTCATTTGATTCCGGCAATCTTCATTTCATCGTTCTATTTTCGAGGGCATCGAAAGATGAAACGATCAGGATCTCGGATGAACAAAAGGAATGGCTTCAGAAGGATCTGGATTCGACGGACAGAAAATGCGTTGTTTTCGTCCATCATGGATTAGCCGACCAGGACCTGACGGGAAACCCATGGTTTGAAAAAAAACCTGAATACTGCCTTATTGAAAACAGAAAAGAGATCAGGCACATAGTCTCCGAATCAAAAAAAGTTATTGCGGTTTTCAACAGCCACTTGCATTGGGACAAGAAAGACTCTCATGACGGTATCCCCTATTTCACGATCCAGTCTTTGGTTGAAAATGAGGGCGACAATGGATTAGCAAGCGAAACGCACGCAGTGGTCAATATTGTTGACGATAAGGTTGACGTTGAGGTGAAGGGTAATTATGCAAAAAACTTTTCACATCAAAGCTGAGGAGCAGCGAACCTGCTCTGGACATGAAAAACGCGTCCAAATCATTAATATCATACATATGCTATATCTCATCGGGGGTGCAGCGCGGAGTGGCAAAACAAATCTTTCAAAAAGACTGCTGACTGGAAAAAGTATCCCCTACTTTTGCATTGATTATCTTGTCAGCGCCATCGATCGAACACTGCACAACAAACCCTCTTTCCGTATTTCGATGTATCAAATGATTTCTCAGAAAAGATAGATGAGATACTTACCAATATTTGATTCAAATAGTTTGAGCAGCATAGGATTATTTTCGTTCTATTAGATTACCACAGCTATGAGATGTCATTAATGAAATTATAAATATAACATGATAATAAAAAACCAAAGAACGATTCAGAAAATAATAGGTCCAATGATCATAAATGAATATAAAATAAATTCTTATTTTAGCGCCGCTCTGGTTGAGATTAATGGAGCTCACGGAAAACTTAAGTGCATCGGGGAAGATAGAATTTATTTTATTCTAGACGGTGAAGGAATGTTCATTATAAACGATGAGGAAAGTAACATCAGTCAAAATGATTTGATATTTGTACCAAAGAATACGCCCTATAATATTATTGGCAAACTGAGATATCTTTTGATTTGCTCTCCTAAGTTTAATCCCAAAAATGATGTGTTTCTATGATGCAAGTCCTGCAAGTGTATTAAAAATGCCCTGCAGTTTACTGCAGGGTTATTTTGTTTTAGATTTTCTTTTTATCCAATTTAAAGTTCCTTTACATATTCTCTCGTATTTTCCAAAAGTTCAAATAGTTCAACGAGATACGCTTTGGGATCGGATTCGTTTAATCTATCAACACGATCCAGGCCTTTCAATTTATATGAAGTGATCAAGTCCAGTGTTTCATCAATGCACCCGAGCCGGATCAATGTTTTAGTCAGATCCAGCAGCTCTTCCCCTGAAGCTTTTTTATTGCCCAGCAATTTTCTTATTTGAGCTTTATCACTCTCTTCTTTTTCCATTGCACAGATGATCGGGTATGTCCATATTCCCTTTCTTACGTCTTCGAAAGAAATCCTCGATAGTGCCTTAGAGTTTTTGCGCATGATTTCTTCCGGCAAAAAACACGTTAGATCGTTTCTCGCCATTACGCCAGTCCCGAATACCCTTCCTATCTCGCCAAACTGTTCGACCTCGCGATCACTGGAATCCGCTGCTATGGCAGACGTCTTAGCCATAGTTTCAAACATCACCCCGCAAATCTTATAACATCTTTCGATATATTTTGCAGCTGTTGTGTCATCCTTCATATCCTCGTTTATTCCTTCGCCTACCCACAGAATTTCCCACATTTGGTTTGCCAGAGTTAATATTTTTAATTTGGAACAATCCTTGATCTTTAAATCCGATAACAGCTTGATAGAGATAAATGCCTGCAAACTTCCGGCGATAATCCCGTAATTTAGGCCGAATTCTTCATGTGTAGCAATTTTTCCTTCTCTCTCTGGTTGACTATCAATGATATCATCAAGCACATACGTAGAGATGGTTGATAATTCCATAAAACCAAGCAACGGAAGAATATCGTGCCAGTTTTTACCACCGCAATATTCATAGATCAGCCTGCCTAATGTAGCGCGCAACTTTGGCTTATTTCTCCTTAAACTAACCAGACGAGACACTGACTCATGCAATAGCCTGTCTTCTTTTTCTAGTTCTTCAAGCTTTTCAATCAGATATTTATCGATATCCTCTGCGGTATTCTTCATTAAATTAAACAGTTGTCTTTTCTTCATTTGTTTTCCTCCTTTGTTTGTGTAAGCCACGAATGACCTTTGTATCGTGACTGTTTAACATACCACTTCTATAATATTTGTCTTAATTTCAATAAAAATTAAATCCTCATGGGCTATTTTTTATAATAATGGCCAAAAATCCTTTGTTTGCTTGACATTTTTGCTCCATGCGCTATACTTTTATGTTGTCTAAAATAGTAGACATTTTTAATCAACGATGAGCATGAATATAGAAAATATTTTGCAAACTGTCGGCTTCTCGAGAAAAAAAACTAAGATATATTTAGCCATTTTGGAGCTGGGAGAAGCCTCGGTAATAGAGATCGCGAAAAAAGCCGGCATCAAACGGACTACGGTTTATAATATCCTTCCGGAATTGATAATCGACGGCCTGGTAAAGAAATCTGTTAAAAACAAAAAGGGATTCTTCTTCATAGAAGACCCCTCTCTAATCAAGACAAGTCTGGAAGAAAAAATGGGCACAATCGAAAAATCCCTGCCTGAACTGAGAGCCATGCAAAACACTATCCCCTCCAAACCAAGGATAACTTTTTATGAAGGAGGGGGTGGAGCAAAAGCTCTATATCGGGATACTTTGGACAGTCTTACGCCAGGCGATACGCTTTTGAGCTATACTGGACTTACCGATTTTTACAAACTTATTCCCAAAGATTTTTCAGAGTGGTATATTAAAGAGAGAATCAAAAGAAAAATAAGGATAGAAGTAATCGCACTGAGATCAAAAATAACCGATGAATGGCAAAAAAATGCGGCAAGAGAGCTTCGCGAGATCAAAATAGTTAATAACTCCGACTTTCGATTCGACGGAGACACTGAGATATACGGTAATAAAATAGCTCTCATATCTTATAAAGAGAACTTCATGGGAGTTATAATAGAAAGCAAAGAAATAAGCCAAATGTTGAGAATGGCTTTTCGTCTTATGTGGAATTCGCTCGAATAATGTTCCCTAACGATTAACTACTACGGGGCTTACTCCTATGACTTTTATAAGGTATTGTTAAAATAATAATTCATATGATATATCTCATCGGAGGAGCTGCGCGGAGTGGCAAAACAATTCTCTCAAAAAGACTGCTGACTGGAAAAAGTATCCCCTACTTTTGCATTGATTATCTTGTCAGCGCCATCGATCGAACACTGCACAACAAACCTTCTTTTGATGCTGCAATGAAGATTCAGCCTCAGCTGGAATCAATGATCAGAAATATCACAGAAATTGAACCGGACTATATCGTTGAGGGAGACAAAATATTGCCGGAACTTGCAAGCAGGCTTTCAAAAGAATATCCGAACCAAATTATTTCTTGTTTTCTCGGTTATGCGTCCGCCGACCCTTCAATCAAAATGGAAGAGATAAAACAAAATCCTGGTCCCATAAATAATTGGACAAAGAACTCATCGAACGAGGAGCTTATGCAATTAATTGCAGAAATGACCGATTATAGCGCCTTTATAAAAAAAGAATGCAATAAATATGATATTCCGTACTTTGATGTATCGAATAATTTCTCAAAGAACATAGACTTGGCTTTTCAATATTTATCCATTAACAAATCCACATGAGCGAACAAATATATCCCGAACCGACATGCGGCGCGCTGATCTTTAATCCAAAAGGACAGATATTTTTGATGAGATCCTATAAGTGGAAAGATAAATATGTCATTCCCGGAGGCCACATCGAACTGGGAGAAAAAATGCCGGACACAGTGAAAAGAGAGGTCAAGGAGGAAACCGGAATGGATATACGCGACATAGAATTTATCTGCTTCCAGGAGTTTATTTTCGGTGATGAGTGCTGGAAAAAGAAACACTTTATTTTCTTTGATTTTGCCTGCGAAACAGATTCTGCAGAGGTCACGCTTAACTCCGAAGGGCAAGAGTTTATCTGGACCGGTTTGCAGGAGGCCCTGAAACTGCCAGTGGAACCATACACAATGCATGTTATCAAAGAATACATGAAACTTCGCGTGAAATGATCATTTTGCCAAAACAAAAACCTGCATAATCTGTTCGTTCAGAGTTCTGCAGGCAACTGATTCTTTTATGTTCTACTCCTTAGGGGCGGCATGTAGGTCACAACTATCAATGCGACCGCCGGAATGATCTCAGAGATCACTTTATATCGTTTTATGTGATCAAATTGGATCAAACCCGCAATCACAGGCAAAGCCACTGCCGCCACGATCATAAAGCCGACAAGTCTTAACATATTTTCTTTAGACGTTCCATACAACTTCATATTTCAATCCTCCGGATTTCATTCGCTTTGTTCGTTTCACGCAAATAAAATCACGCAAAATGTATTTATATTATATCATAAATATAATCACGTGTCAATAAGGGCTTAATTCAACTTTTGCTCTTGCCAAAAAGAAAAGCCCGTGCTAACATAAAAACACTTAGATATATGGCGTATATGACATACTTTATACGTCCAAAGGTCCATGTATATCTGTTTTTATTGTGTTCGGTGAACTTTTAATCAATCAAATTTAATCAAAGAAAAATGACAAATTACGAAGTCTTGTACATTCTGCCCTCAAGCCTCACAAGCAAGGAAATTGCCGATAATTTCAAGGATATAAGAGAGAATATCGAAAAATTGGGCGCTAAAATGCTTGTAACTCTCGTTGACCACCCATTCCTCGTAAAAGCGGAAGCTTCAAGAGAGGAAGAAACCGAGGAATTGAAAGGCCTCACTATAGTAAAAAAGAAACTTGCTTATCCCATCAAAAAGAATAAGATCGGTTTCTATTGCCTTATTAATTTCAGTATCGAGGGAGCGGACGTTCATAAGATCGACAGATATCTCGCTCTCAACAACACCGTCCTTAGATACATCATCGTCCAAGCTGATCCTATGACCGTGGATGAGCTCGCCCTGCTTCATAAACTGTTCGCAAGAAAAAGAGCCGAGCAGGAAAAAGAAGAAAAGGACAGAGAGAAAGAAGAAAGAGAAGCCAGAGAAGAAAAGAAGGAAGCAAGGATCGAAAAACCGGTGTTTAAAGAAATGAAGAAAGAAGAAGCAAAGGAAGAAGTCAAAGAAGAAGCTGCTCCGAAAGAAGAAAAGAAGGAAGAAAAAGAAGAAGTTGAGGCCAAAAAAGAGAAGGAAAAGAAAGAAGTGAAGAAAGAAAAAGAAGAAGAGAAAGCTCCCAAGAAGGAAAAGAAAGAAGTGAAGAAAGAAAAGACAGCTCCTAAGGAGGAAAAGTCCGAAGAGTCCGAAGAAGAACCTAAAGAAGAGAAAAAGAAAGACAGCGGAAAGAGGAAAAAGAAGATCAAGCTGGAAGACCTTGAAGACAAGCTTGATGAGATCCTCGAAGATACGATGATATAAACGGCAGATACGGTATTTATATCATATATGATCTATAGCAACGCTTTCATCATTTTGTTATAGAATTGTATTATTCACATTACTGCATCGCTGCATTATCCTGTTGCCGAAAGGCGATGCGATAATGATCGACAGCAACGGAGCAATACAACAGTTTAACAATTCATTCAAACACATGAACTTTAATAAAGCTATAATCATTGGAAGAGTGACCAAAGATCCGGAAGTGAGAACGACTCCCAGCGGCCAGAATGTCGCCTCGATCGGAGTCGCGACCAACAGGGTCTGGAATTCGAACAGCGGAGGAAAACAGGAAAAGACTGAATTCCACAACATTGTAGCCTGGGGAAAATTAGCCGACATTTGCGGCCAATATCTCACCAAGGGACAGCTTGTCATGTTCGAAGGACGCCTCGAAACCAGGACATGGGACGGACAGGATGGTGTGAAAAGATCAAGGACGGAAATAATCGCCGAAAATATGCAGATGGGCCCTAGAGCGGGACAAAAAGGCGGATATTCCGCTCCGCAGGGCGATGACGCAAAGAGCCCGGCCAAGACAAGCGAAAAAGCGAAGCCCGAAGATGCTCCCAAGCCAAGCCAGAACGAGAGCGAAGAAGAGATAAAGATCGAAGACATCCCGTTCTAAGCTTGAACGAGACAGAAACATTTAAACACACTTTAAGCCAAATAAATGAGAATGAACAACAACCAGAGAGAGATAAATGTACCGAAAAAGCATTGCCTTTTCTGCATCGAAAGAGAAAGGAATGTGGACTACAAGGATCCTCAGACGCTCCGAAGATTCATCAATCAGAGAGCTAAGATCATGCAACCCAAGAAGACCGGAGCTTGCACAAAGCACCAGAGATTGGTTGCAAACGCGATTAAAAGAGCGAGATTCATAGGTCTGCTTCCTTATATTTCAAAGTAAGAAGCGCGATCTATAAAATAAACAAAACAGCCCGATCAGGGGCTGTTTTGTTTATGTGAAAACTTTTTTTACAATGCCGCATTCTTCACTTCTTCTTTTACGGCTTTGTATATTCCGGCGACCAGCTCACTCGTCAGCTTTGGATTTTCTTTGAGGTATTTCCTGCTTGCTTCATATCCCTGTCCGAGTTTTTCGGATCCGTAGTTATACCAGGCGCCGCCCTTGGAAACTATATTGTATTTTACCGCTGTGTTCAGAACGTCTCCGAAATATGCTATCCCCTCGTTGTGCATCAGATCGAATTCGGCGATCTTGAATGGAGGAGCGATCTTGTTCTTGACCACTTTGGCCTTGACCCTGCTTCCGATCACATTGTCGCCCTGCTTTATTTGGGCGGACCTTCTCACTTCTATCCTCACCGAAGAATAGAATTTGAGCGCGTTCCCTCCGGTCGTCGTTTCGGGATTTCCGAATACGACTCCGATCTTCATCCTGATCTGGTTTATGAAAATAACGGTGGCATTCGATTTGTGGACGATGCTGGTGAGTTTCCTGAGCGCCTGGCTCATGAGGCGGGCCTGAAGACCCATATGAGAGTCGCCCATCTCACCTTCGATCTCCGCTTTCGGAGTCAGCGCCGCCACCGAGTCGATCACGATCAGATCCACTGCGCCGGACCTGACCAGAGCTTCAACGATCTCGAGAGCCTGCTCTCCGCTGTCCGGCTGCGAGATGATAAGATCGTTTATCTTGACGCCTATCCTTTTGGCATATTCCGGATCAAGAGCATGCTCCGCATCCACAAACGCCGCTATGCCTTTCTTTTTCTGGAGCTCCGCGATGACATGCAGTGTCAGCGTTGTCTTTCCGCTGGCTTCCGGACCATACACCTCGATTATCCTTCCTTTCGGGATCCCTCCGCCGAGAGCTATATCCAGCGAGATCGATCCTGTCGGAATAAAATCGATATCCATGGTCCTTGCTTCTCCAAGCTTCATGATGGACCCTTCTCCGAACCTGCCCTTTATTTCATCAAGCGTGTCATTGATGATCTTGTCTTTCTTGTCTTTTTCTTCTGTCGACTTCTTTTCTTCCGCCAGCTTCTTTTTTTCTTCTTTTGCCATATTTTTTTATTGGTTACAATTTAATATTCGAAATTATTTAATATTATCCTTCGATATTATTTTTCAAATAGTCTTGTGGAACAGCATCGATCTTTTTCTGATACACAACATCAATATCCTCTTTGGTGGATTTTTCAAACCTGTTCTTTGCTTCGACGGTGATCTGATTCCTCCCCGGCTGAAGCGATATGATCTCCTTGAACTTTCCGTCCGCGCTGACATAAACACTCTGGCCGTTTATCTCGATGGAGACCTCCTTCTCAGTCTCTCCTTCAACTGAAATCTCGGGATTTTCGACGATAGCATTCTCCGAAGGGCTTTTCACAAGAAGGTACGGCTTTGAACTGAACGAACTGATCTGATGCCACAAATAGTATCCGACCACAACGACGATGATCGCGCTGAAAAAAACAGTGACCACCCTCGGAGTGACAATAGGATAGTTCGAGTCGTATTTTGCTTTTTTCGGGGTTTCTTTCGGCGCTTTTTCGATCTTATCGTTCACAGTCACTTCTCTCTTGAACATATTTACCATCTTCGAAGCATCAAAACCCACAAATTCAGCATAAGCCCTGATAAATCCCTTCACATAGACTTCCGGCGGAAGATTGCCATAATCGTCGTTCTCTATGCTTTCGATATATTCGGGTTTGATCTTCAACTTTGCTCCAAGATCATGCACTGTGATCCCCATCTCTTCTCTTTTGGACTTGAAACACTCCCCTACAGTTACGCTTTCTACGACTTTTTTTGTCTTGAATTTTCCTAGCATAAATTAATATGATTCTTGTGAATTCTCTTCTTCAACTAAATTTCCATTCCCATCCGTTGAAGCATCCTCTTGCGAAATTGTATTATCGGCATAGACCTCTCTGGGTTTTGCTCCCTCTCCCGGCCCGATTATGCCTTTGTCTTCCATGAGATCGAGCAGCCGCGCGGCTCTTGCATAACCCACGCTCATCCTCCGCTGAAGAAGCGATGCCGAAGCCTTTCCCGCGCTCCTTACGACTTCAACCGCTTCGTCAAAACGGTCGTCTTCGCTTTCCGAATCTTCGCTTTCCGAATCGAATCCCAGCTTGCTTTTCTTGCTCGCGGTCACCTCTTCGTTATATTCGACCTCTCCTTCTTTCTGGCTCTTCAGGTATTCCGAAACCTTATTGACCTCTTCTTCAGAAACGAAAACTCCCTGGATCCTTCTGGGCTTATTCGATTCATTGGACAGATACAGCATGTCTCCGCTTCCGAGGAGCTTCTCGGCGCCGCCCATGTCGAGAATAGTCCTTGAATCGATCTGGCTTGCGACCTGGAACGCGATCCTGGTCGTTATGTTCGCCTTGATAAGTCCGGTTATGACCTCAACAGAAGGCCTCTGCGTCGAAAGAACAAGGTGTATGCCGACAGCTCTCGCCATCTGGGCAAGACGGACGACCGTGGCTTCCATTTCCCGTCCGTGCGTCGCCATAAGATCGGCGAGCTCGTCAATGACGATCACGATATATGGAAGGACATCCAGCTGAGTATATTTCGTAATAACCGCATTATTATAGGATTCGATGTTCCTGCATCCGATGTGGCTGAGAAGTTCATATCTGTTGTCCATTTCTCCGATCGACCACTTGAGGGCATTTATGGCCTTATCCGGATCCGTTATGACCGGAGTCAGAAGATGCGGGATCTCATTATATGAAGTGAGTTCGACCCTCTTGGGATCGACCATGATAAACTTGATGGTCTCGGGAGAATTCTGGAACAACAGTCCGGTGATCAGAGTGTTGACGCAGACCGTCTTTCCGCTCCCCGTCGCTCCGGCGATCATAAGATGCGGCATCTTGGCCAAATTTGCGATGATAGGAGTTCCTGAAACATCGCGACCGAGAATAATGCTCAGATTTGATTTTCTGTTATGGAACTCTTTCGAATTCAGAATACTTTTTAGCCTCACCATTGCCACAGCCTGATTCGGGATCTCGATGCCGACCAGGGATTTTCCGGGGATCGGAGCCTCGATTCGGAGCGATCTTGCCGCAAGAGCCAGCGCAAGGTCATTTTGCAAACCGGTTATCCTGCTGAGTTTTATTCCCACCGCAGGCTTCAGTGTGTATTGAGTGACGGTCGGACCGACGTTCACATCCGCCATGTCCACCGCGATACCGAAATTCGCCAGAGTCCTTTTTATGATATTCGAATTCGCCTTTATGTCCCCGCTCGTAGGCTCGCTGTCCACTCCATCAAGAATATTCACGGATGGAAGTTTCCAGCTTCCGATCTTTTTCGGTCTTCTTGGTTTCTCCTCGATCTCTTCTATCGTTTCGTCATTGCCAGCCGAATCTCCTTCCTCGTCTTTAACTGAATTTTCCGCTTCCTGAGGAACATCTTCCGCTTCACCGGGAACTTCAACAGGCTTCACGGAGAATCCTGAATCTTCCTGAATCTCTTCCACTATCGGCTCTTCTTTCTTTTTCGATCTGAATCTTTCAGCGATCGAAGCCAGAATACCGGATTTTTTCTCTTCATGTCCGGATACGTTGATCTTTATGTCTTTCACTTCCTCCACCTCGGATACTTCTTCTTTCTCCTTCACCTGAACTTTTTCTTTCGGTTTTTTCGCCAGAAATTTTTTCAATATATCGGAAAGCGAAGCATTGAACGCTATGAGGATCGAGACCAGAAAGAACATTGCGATCACGACTATAGCCCCGGAAGACCCTGCAAGACTGACAAAAAGCCATGCGAAAATTGCGCCTATATACCCTCCTCCCGTTCCGTCTCCCGCCTTCGCAACACTGAACATTTCTCCCGGATCATAGAACACATGAAAGAAAGAAACGATGGAAACCAGCATCATCGCGACTCCGAAGATCGAAGCTTCGCTCGCGCGTTCATTCTCGTCTTCCTCTGACCGTATTATTTTCCAGCCCCAAGCTATAAGCGCAAAAGGAAACAGTACATAGCCATATCCGAACAGCAATTTCGTTATCCTATTGATCCCTTCTCCCAGACTTCCGGACAGATCGAAAAAACTGAGAATTATTATCACTGAAAATGAAAATATAAAAATTCCGAGTATATCTCTTTTTATTTTATCGCTTATGCTGATCCTGGGAAGTTCCAGCTTCGGTTCCAGAAAACTGTTATTTTTCCTTTTTCTTCTTGACATATATGGGGTATTTTTTATGATGTTTACCTTCATATTATAGCTTAAAAATAATACTAAAGCAAAAACAGCGCACTTGACATTTTCCGGATTTCTGATAGGATATAGTGTTAATTATGGCTCCCGATTTGGAGTTATGATTAAGGAGGAACAAGTATGTCTATGAGTCAATTCGATTTGTATTTCTATGTGTCCGGAATCGTTGGGATAGTATCGATGATGGCCTTGCTTCTGAATATCGGGAAAAATAGGATCAAACCGCATACGACATTGGTCGGACTTCTTATATGCACCACTCTATCAGGAGTCGCTATCATAACGACAATGGGAGTATTTTCCTACGGCTCGAACTTTGATCCGATGATGATAGTGGTCTCAGTTTCGATCATATCCATGCTGGCCATAGCCAATATTCAGCAGATAGCCGAAATAGCCGGCAGAAACAGTCTTGGCGTTCCGGCACCTCTCAAAGACGGGATATTTATTGCAGAAAGCAACAGCGAGAGATTCAACGGAATAAGCCGCGTCTGGCTCAGAAAACCGCCAAACGACAAGGGAACGGAAAGAGTATATGAGATACCAAAAAACACGCTAGTCCTGTCCGGACAAACCGTCGAAGTGAAAAACGGAGAAATATTAATAATCTGATCCTCTGCTGGAAAAAGCAGAGTTTTTTTAAAGTTCGGATAAAGCAAGAAGGAGCTTAGCTCCTTAAATATTTTCCAATCACGTCGGTTCTGAATATAAATATAAAAACAATCCCCGCTTTTATTGCGGGGTTGTTTTTATCTGAACTGAACCTATGGATCTATTGTTTCTTCGCGTAATCCTTTGAAACCCATCCTTCAATTCCCTTTGCGGTTTTGATCTTGAACCAATTTCCACTTTCGCCCAGAATGTCATACGTCTCGCCTTCTTTGGTAAATGCTAGGGTTTTTCCAAGGGTGGAATTTACAGACCTCACCCTTAACCACTTCGTGGTTATGATCAAGGTTCCTGTTGCAGAAGGCGCCGGTTCAACAGTTGCAGATGCGCCGGCAACAGAAGTGTATGAACCCAGGATCCAGCCTGTCTTTCCGGAAGGAGTGGTGATCTTATACCAGCCGTTATTCTCTTCAAGAACGGAATAGTTTTCGTTCTTTTTTACAAAGCCCAATACTTTTCCGGTGGTACTATTCACAGAGCGGATGCGGAGAGTGGTGGCGGTGATTGTAGCAACCCTTGTCGATTCTTCGACCGGAGTTCCTTCCGCATAAGTGCCAAGCTCGGCAACGCTTACTACTTTCACATCGGACCATTTGTAGCCGGCGGCATTGAATTCGGCCGCGGACTTCACATGCTTTCTAGTGTTGTTGTGGATGACATAAACTTTGTTATCCCCTTCAGCCCTGAGAAGCGTTACGGATCCGACAGTCTTCACTACAGTTGCAGAAACAACCTTCACGTCAGACCATTTATATCCTCCTGCATTGAACTCTTCAAGCGTCTGGATCCAGACCTGGTTCCCGTTCTTCACAACATATACCTTCGGGGAATCGGAATATTTGAACAATGTCCCTTCAGGCTCAGTGGTCGGAGTCGAGACTGCGGGAGTTTCGGTTGTCGGAGTCTCGGTGATTGGAGTTGCAGCTTCACCTAAAGTTATCGAATCAGAAATTACAGATGACTGAACACCGGCCGAGTCTTTAAATTTGGCATATACGGTTTTCGTTCCGTTTCCGGAAGTCAATGTCCATCCCTTTGATGTCGCAAATGTTTCCCAGCTTACTCCATCGAAATTGGAAGTGTTGGAAATCGCCATATGCGTCGCGTTCGTGGCCGTGAGTGTCAATGTGACAGCCGCACCAGCCGTGCTTGCCGCACCTCCTGCAACTGAGATCGAAGCGCCAGTCACCGCCGTTATAGCCGGAGCTGACACTCCACCACCACCGGCAGGAGCAGCAGCTGCTGAAGTCGTAGCTGTAACTTCGCTTGAAGGCAAGGATTCACCTGAGGAATTCAGGGCTGTTATCTTGTAATAATACGGGGTCGATGCGGAAAGTCCGGTATCAGTGTAGGAAGTGGTGGACCCGGATGAAACCGTGGGCTCGCTTCCAATCCTTGCGAATGTTCCGCCGGAAGAAGCGCTACGATAGATGTCATAGCTCGTCGCGCCGCTTGTCACGGTCCAGGAGAGATTGATCGAGCTTGAGCTTGCTGCAGTCGCTGACAGTCCCGACGGAGTTGAAGGCGCTCCGGTTGTGGATGAAGTGGGCGCATAAAGCGAGAAGTGGCTTGTAGGAGCGGAGATAAGGACCGTGGACACATTGGACAACGTGTCGGAAGGAGTCAGGCCTGCAGTACTGGAATCCATTACTGTTCCGCTGGCATCTTTGTATGTGATGGTGCTTGGCAAAGTTACCCAGTTTGAATTGGTCTCATCCCAATAGGACATTTTGAGCATGTCCGCTTCCGCTTTGGTATTGATAGAGGCATCACTGCCTGACGGAGTCGCGGCCATTTCCGCTTTGCTGTAGGTCATTTCCACAGTTACGGAATCATTCAAATTTGTGATGGGATTGCCATCGGAGTCGGATGCCTTTATTTCTTTGGCCGCATTGATATAGGTTCCAGTGGCGGAATCATACTTCTTTACCGGTTTAGATGAACTTGTCTGGCGGACATTGTTCGTTTCTTTCGACTGTATATTTCCGGCGGATGTCGAGCTGCCGAGCGCGTTCGCGGGAACCGTAATCTTCACGCCCGCAGTGGTGTCTTCAAGAGTTCCTCCGCTGGCCGGTGTTATCGGTTTGGATTTAGGCGCTGAAAGAGTCACCTGAGTCGTCAAAGTGATGTCCTTTCCTGTTACGGATGCAGTCGTAATCGCGATCGGGTTTGAGGTATAAGCTGCTTCCGCATAGCCCTCTGCTACGCCATACACTTTCCAGCTTCCGGCAGTAACATATAAAGTATAGTTACCGCTAGTATCGGCTTGCGTTCCGGCAAATCCGCCTCCTTGTTTTTCAGCTCGGACAAAAGCGTTAGCAGCCCCGGTTGCACCGATCTTAATTTGTCCCTGAATGGTTAAGGAAGTTGCGGCAAGCGTGTAAGTTCCGCTGGCCAGGTTTCCGTCGGTCACACCGGTATTTACCGTAATATTGGCCAGATCACTGACATAACCCGGTTTCATGGCCTGCACAAAATAGTCCGAAGAGGAGTTTACGACTTGCAAGGAGAAGGCTCCGCTGGCATTGGTCGAGGTCCCGAAGTGCACGCCCGTTGTCGGATCGCCGATCTCAACCCAGGCATTCTGGAGATTGTTGGTGCCATCTGTCACGGTGCCGGACACTGTTCGCAGCGTAGGCAAGGTCACCGTGAGACCTTCATCACTATTTACAGTCAACAATTCAGATGAACTATTATAAGTCGTATTACCATCCGTCGCGGCAATGGTCAAGGCGGATTTGGGCATGCCGGGAACATCAACTCTAACCGTATACGATCCGTCGGGAAGAGACATCGTAGCCGTCGTTTTATTCGTGATCCTCATCTTATTCCCGACTCCGGTGTTATTGAAAACCTCAATGAACGCTTCCGAAACGCTTGAGGAGAATGTGAATGTGATTGTTCTCGTGGCGCCAACCGTTATATCTTTATTGCTGATATTTCCCGCAACATTGAACGAAGCGAGCGGCAGCAATTCGCCGATATTCGGAGCAAATGCCTTGATCACATATCCGTTTCCTTCCGGCGCCTTAAAGCTGTATGTTCCGTCCACTCCGCTTATTGTTTCATTAAAGGTTCCGTTTCCCATCAGTTTCACAAACACGTTAGACAGCTCTTCTCCGTTGTTATAACTTGAGCTTCCATTCGCGTCTTTGTACACCCGGCCTTGGATCGTATAGAAATTTCCGGTTCCGGTCAGGGAAGGCGAGAAATTAATATTTGAAGCGCTTGAAGTGGTGATGGTCACCGTTTGTTCTGCCAGCTGTCCGTATTGCGGCAGGAATGATCCCGCTCTCCAGGTGCCGGCGGAAACATACAATGTATAATTTCCGGAATTATCGGTCATGGCATTGGCATTTCCCGGACCATCGGTGCGATAAGCATACACTGAGGCACCCTGCACGACGTTGGTTCCGTCGATTACCTTGCCGGAAATCGTATAATCCGGTTTAGCGAGCTTCAGAACGAAAGTCGTTAACGCCGTAGCGGGAGCGATTCCAACAGACGCTCCATCGATGTAGAGATAATTGGTTGCATGTCCGCCTTTGGTCGTATCGCTGTTTACAACTACCGACACTTCTTTCGAAGAAGGCATGCCCGGCACAAACGCGCCAACCACATAACTGCCATCAACTACGTTCAAAGTGAAATTACCGCTCGAATCGGCCTGAGCATGGGTTCCGAATCCGCCGGTTGGCGAATAGCCGTATACTTCGGCATTCGCGATGACTTTGTCGGATCCGTCTTTCACCACGCCTTTGATCGTCTTATCGGAAGAGGTTAAGGTAAACGCTATCGTTCCATCATTCGCCGTTCCATTATTTTCCGTAACCGTCGCTCCGCTCACATTCACATTCACGGGCTGAGGAGGAAGATAATTCGGCGTTGGAGGCGGACCGGACATCGGGCCTTTGGGCATTTGAGGGCCGGTTCCCACGAACCACTGTCCGTCGGAAAGATACAAAGTGGCGGATCCGGATCCTCCTCCGTTCAACGTTATTTGTTTGACCCTGAATCCGGTAGACGAACCGGCAAAAACATCCAATGGCGTATTGGCCGGACCCGTGATATTCACTGTAACCGCCGTTCCGCTTGAAGCGCTCGTGAGAGTAAAGTCATAGGTCGTAGGAGTTGATGTAACGCGCACCATTTCCGGCATAGATTTGCCAAGATAATCCGCTCCGTCCAAAGTAATGGTTTGATCGGTGAATAGCATGTAATCTCCGCTGGGCAAATTGGGGAAACTATAAGCTGCCGAACCGCCGCTGAAAGTAGCAGACGCGGCTTCCATGGGACCTGTCATTGGCGACATCAGGAAAACATTCATCGTGCCGGCGTTGGCGCTGCCCGCGGTGATCGTGCCCTGCAAAGTGTTGCTTCCGCCGGACTGAATAAAGAATGGCTGCGACGTTAATGATTCAATAACGGTTGAACCGTCGGCTGACTTAGTCTTGATGTCGACGGTGTAGCCCGAAGTGTCAAATCCTTTCGGCACGGTCGAGTTCTTTATGCTGGCTACATCGATTCTTAAGAAATCAAAGCCCGTGACATTTGTAGCCGCCGAAAGATAGATGGTTACCGTTCTGGCCGAAGTGTTAACCACTACGCCGTCACCTGCAAGTCCTCCCTGGGCCGTTCCGGTGTCGTCGGCATTGAGAGTTCCCGAACAGGAAGCGCCTGTCGGAGCTCCGGCAGTTGCGCATTTGAATGTCGGTGCGCCTGTGCCGGGACCGTTCAGATCCGTTCTCATCGGACTGTTAACATCTTGCTTGGCATTCGTTACGTCAAAACCGCTCGGGAAAGTGAGAACGATCGATCCGCCCGCCGGAATTTGGCTGGAGATCGGAAGATCGACTCCGAAAATCGTGGTCTGCCCGGCCATCATGTTGAATGGCTTCACCATGATCGGCGGCGCAAACCCGAATGTGCTTGAAGAGAAATTGGTCGGCACGAATCCTCCGCCATTATCAAACGCGCTTCCTCCCATGGCCATTGGCCCTAGAGCGCCTTTGGTGGTCATGCTGTTTTGGATCGTAGCGCGGGCGGAATTTCCGGTTCCTCCCATGGCCGTACCAGACAAATCTTTAGCGCCAGTGCCGAGGGCTACATATAATTCCTGCCCCGCTGCAACGCTAAGATTCAATCCTTCGATCATTACGGTGTTGGTAACAGAATCATACTTGAAGGTGGCGCTGGTCAGAGGCACTGCGGTTCCCGCAATTGCCGGATCGAATACAGCCGTCCCGTATTTCACCGTGGCGTAATTAGACGGATTTATAACACTGGCCGCCCAATTAAGCGAATCCGTGGCTTTTGCAGAATTCATGGGCTCGGAGAATGAAATTGCAGCGGCATAATCATCAGCGTTCATAAAAGTGACTGTCGGCACAGAGGAATCCGCCGCACCGGTGGTGAAATTTCGCGCCACCGCAGTGGCTATGGCAAATCCGTTAATTCCGGTTACGCCCGTAGTAACATTTATCGTGTAAGTCGTATTCGGATTTAGCACTGATTTCGGTATGAAATAAGCTTGCCGGTCCAGCCCTCTGTAATCCATCGTGCCATTGATCGCCGTCGAGCCGATAGAAACATAAACCGTGGAAGTGGTGATGGTCGAAACATCCATATCCTTGCTGAAGCTCATGCTTATCGCCCCAATATTGACCGGCACGGCAGTGGCGCCATTGTCAGGATATGTTCCCAATACCGTAGGTGCGATAATATCAGACGTGGTGCCGGTTTTGAAATCCGACATGAACATTGGGAAGGATGCCTGATCGGGAGGAGCGATGGTCATGCCATTCGCAGCCTTTGCCCCGCCCAGGACCTTCAAACGATAAGATGTGCTGGCGGCAAAAGTTCCGGAGTTATAGCCCGCCGCCAAAGTGACCGTGGAAACCATCTTGGCGTTATCAAGAGAGACGGTGCTAATCGCGCTTGAAGAAACATCCGTTTCCGTGGTGCCGCTTACAGTATATAATTTCACATTGTTCTTTAAGAGATATCCTCCCCCGTCATCCGCCATCGGATCAGAGAAATTGATGACGATTTTCATGTTAAGCGGCACGTCAAACGAACCGGGAGCGGGCATTACTCCGTTCACATGCGGAGGCACAAACGCGCCTGATCCGAAAGTTCCACCGCCTTGCAGAACTCCTCCGGAAAATGTCGCAGTCGAACCTGTCGTAAAGAAAAATACATAGCTTCCATCGGACTGATTGCCCTGGATCGCGTTGCCTGCCGTATCTGTCACATTGGGAGTGATCTTTACCGCAATATTCTTATTGTCGCCAAAAGTGTTTCCGCCCGTAAATGACCAGACGGCCAGATTTGAATCCGGAGGCAACGGCGCGGATGGCGGAGTAGTATAATATGCCCAAGCGCCTTTGGTGCTCGTGATATTGGTCAACTCACCGGTGGACATATTGACTTCATTGACCGTCATATTTCCGGCGGCCGTAATGGAAGTCTGACTCATTTCTTTGTTAAATGCTGCAAAAATCTTGAAATTAGTATCTCCGCCAGGAATTCCAGTTGATCCATCCATTGGTCCGTTCCATTTTATGCGCGGATTGGTGAGATCGCCTCCAAAGCCTCCTCCCCCGCCCTGTCCGAGCTGAAAGTTAATGCCGGAAGCGCCCGCGGGAATTCCATTCATCATACGATCAGCAAAACCTTCTTTAAAAGCAACCAGATCATAGGTGCCGGCAAATAATTTACCAGCGCCAATGGTGAAATTGCCGTCAGCGCCTGTTGCCGCCGAGAGGAATCCGGTGCCTTCGGCAAAAATATAAGCGCCTGCAAGATTGTTCGGCGTAGGAGTGGCTGAATCTTTTATGTTTCCCATGATATTGGTGCTGTTTCCTGCAGTAACAGAGGTCAATTGGAACGGATTACCGCTCATATCTTTCATCTGCTGGGTATTTGTTTCGTCAGTAGCTTCGAGGTAATACCTCACTATAGTATTTGCCGCTCCAACTGTTGCGGATGGAATCACATGTCTATAAAATCCTCCTCCCAAGTGTGAGCCATTATGATTGGAATCGCTCACGTATGTCGGAGTACATCCGGATCCGGCGCAGTAATAAAGCTTGCTGGATAGAGCCGGCGTTGAAGAAGCGTTGGCAAAATTATCCATTACGCGGACAATGACATCAAGATTGGTGCTGGCCGCCGCCTGGAAAATAGGGCGGTGCATGATGTTTGGCGGCATCGTATCGGAAGCGGCTGTGACGGTCGTAAAACCGCTGGTGCCGGTTGTTTCCAATGCAGTTAAACTCCCCACGTTCGCAGAAGTTATAGTAGACATTAGTTCCGCATAGGTCTTTACGCGCCAATAATAAGCAGTATTCGGATTAAGAGGAGCTGGTTGTGTCAAGATCAGGTATTGTCCCGCCCCATAGTTTACGTTGCAGCTTGAAGCATTGCAATGACTCGCGGTTTTGGGAAAAGTGTAATCCCAAACCGTGGTACCAGTAAAATCAGAAGCGGTATTTACAGTCAGTCTATAACTATTAAATGTGGCATTGTTTGAAGGGCCGAAATTGAAGTTTGGCGGAATAGGAATATTAGTGGCATTGTTCGACGGAACAAACAAGCTCAGACCGCTTCCAGAACTTGAATATACACCGAAGCCATTCGGCATTGTCACGACTTCGCCGCCTGTCGTGACTCTGACATCGCGACTTCCATCTGTGGCATCAGCCGTGATTGTGACTGGGAAACTTAAATTAGTAGCACCAGTGGAGCTGACCGTACCAGCTGTCGCATTTGTGTCGTTAGTACTAGTACCGCTAAGCAAGAATTGCACTGTGCTTGAAGCTGTAAAATGAGTATTTGAACCGGTTATCGTAACAGTAAAAGGAGAAGAGCCTTTTGCTCCGCCTCCTGGAGTCACCATGTTAATCCCGGGAATTCCTCCGCCGCCGGAAGGCGCGACGTTGATCTGGAACATTTTCTCTCCATCTACCGCGCTATCCGTAACCTTGATTCTTATTGTGTAGCTTCCCGGCGCATTGGCAACGGTACCCGTTATTTTGCCGCCATCAGCTCCGCTTGCCACGAGCGTCAAACTAAGACTTGCCAAAACGTCGATGGCGTATTGATCAGCCGCAGCCCATGTGTATGTGCCTGTGGCACCGCCAGTCGCCTCCAAAGCTACCAAAGGAGTAGTGGTATTATAAACCGTTCCAACTGTAGTTGAAGGAATATTGGTAGTGGTAATCGTAGGCGCATTGGTTAAATTGACGGCTAAAGTGCCTACCACATTTCCACCCATATCGACAATGGCATTATTTGCCGCGGCGATCGTACTTATACCATTTCCGCCATCCGCAAAATCGCCAGAATCCAAATTTCCATTTAAAGTAACGGTCGCAAATTCCATTCCGGGATTATGAGTAACGCTTGAAATCGTGTGTCCGCCTGTTGTTCCATTGTCGATAAAAGTAAACGAAGCCGCAACCAAACTTCCACCGCCTGATTTTTGCACCGACTTACTGAACCTTACATTCACAGCAGCAGAGCCTGAAGCTCCGGTGGCTTTTACGATCGTCGCAGGAGCGGTGTCCGCCTTCAAATCATTGGTAGTGAAAGTGGAAGCGCCATTATTTCCGTCAGAAGTAACCACGCCAGTAGTCGCCGGAATAGCGGCAATAATACGATCATCATCGGCAATAGTGCCTGATGTTTTAATTACCACATAGAAAAATGTTTCGGTCCCATTAGCTAACGCCACCGGAGTAGCCGGCGTTAAAGTGATGCTGCTGGAAGACCAGGCCGGAGATCCTCCCAAAGTTACAACCGCATCTCCCGCACCAAACATGCCGGTATTTCCGCCTCCGGCATCATCGTATAAAGCAACGCCTGAAGTATTATTAGTGGCAATCGCCGCCAAGTCAGAAGTGCCAAACCCCGTACCGCTGAAATTCACAGTAACTGAAGTTAAAGTTTGACCGGCTTGCGACGCGGTTACGCCGACTCTTAACATAGCAGTCGCTACTGAACTTGCCGGTATCGGAGAACCGGGCATCTGGGTTGGCATTCCCTGGGTTGAAAAAGTAAAAGTCGAAGCCGCCCTCGCCGCCGGCACGAGAACCAAGAACTGCAAACCCAATGACCACACCAATGTGGCCACGAGGAGAAAAGACGCAAAAAATTTCTTCGCGCCCTTTTTTATTTCTTTCCTTGTTTTTTTCATTTTTGTATTCTCCTTACAAATTAAAAAACAGCCCCTGAAAACCTCGAAGGACTGTTCGCTTGCTGATTAAATTATATGAAAAAGTTGTTGAATTCCGGTCTTTTGAAAACAAAAAATACGAGAGAACAAAAAACCTCGCATTAACATCCGATGCATTATTTATTTTTTTTATATTTTTTCTTTTAGACCCCCCTTGAAACATTTTTTGTTTTGCTTAAATAAAAAAGTATTACGGGAATTTGCCTCATAAATAACTTTCTGCTTTTCAAGCTATTCTTATTATATAAACATTTGCCATACGTGTCAAATGGATCGTAAACTGGAAATTGGATATTAGATATTGGAAATTATAATACCTCTTGCAGGAACAGACTTGCCTGCCGGAAGAAATAATCCTAAAGCTCGGCCTTAGGAAAATGCAATGTTAAATATCAGATATAAAATCTTTACATTTTCCCCTATCTATATTATATTACTTTTCAGAGGTGGAGATATGGAAACTAACGATACGCCCTTCGACAAACCGGAAAAAATAACCGATGTATCTCAGATAAAAAATCCGCAAACATATTTTGAAACGGTATACAGCGTCTTTATGTGTCCGGGCAAAAGTTGCGCCAAAATAAAAAAATCTCAACTCTAAAGATGGCAAATCCAGGTTCAAACAATATATAAAAGCTCAAACAACGAGCTTTATTTTTTTGCTGGTTCAATATCTCTGACTTGAATCAATTATTCCTATGCTTTATAAGTCAGAAACTCATGGTTCAAGTTATAAACTCGTTCCCGTCGGAGAAATAAATTGCTAAGACTTAAACGCCTTTGGAATTGATGCCCTGTATCATAATATCTCTTTCCAAGGGTGGAGATATGGAAGCTGGTAATAAGCCCCAAGATACACGAATAAAAATAGAGGTTCTATCCGAAATAAAAAATCCAAGAACGTATTTTGAAACCGTCAGAAAACTGATGATGTGTCCGGGATCAAGCTTCGCTTCCATAAAAAAATCTAAAATTTGCTAACAAGCTCAAAATGGGCTTATTTTTTTATATTATTATATCCTTTTATACCGATTTAAAAACCCGGCCATTTCCATGGCCGGATCTTTTTATCCTGAAAGATATTATTCGCCTTGCGCGATCCTTCCTTTATATCCTGTCCCGGATGGGATCAGTCTTCCAATGATCACGTTTTCCTTGAGTCCCCTCAGCTTGTCTTCTTTTCCGGTTATCGCAGCGTTTATGAGAACGCGCGCTGTTTCCTGGAACGATGCCGAAGACAGGAAGCTCTCGGTGGTCAGCGACGCTTTCGTGATCCCGAGCAGGATCTGATCATGAGTCGCTTTCTTTTTGATCTTATCGGTAATAGCTTTGTTCTTCTTGTTATCCGCTAAAACTCTGTCATTCGCATCAAGAAGCTGGGCTTTCTCTACAACGTCTCCGATCAGAAGGTTCGTATCTCCCGGATCCTTGATGCGGACCCTTGATAGCATCTGGCGTATGATTATCTCGATGTGCTTATCATCGATCCCCTCTCCCTGCGCCGTATATACCTGCTGAACTTCCTTGATGATATATTTTTTCACAGCTTCGATGCCCTTGAGAAGGAACAGCTCCTGAAGATCCACATGTCCCTCAACCAACTGCTGTCCAATGGTCACAAGATCTCCCTTGTTGACCAGAAGCGCAGTGTCTTTAGTGACTGTGTAGCTCCTTATATCATCGACTTTCTCCTTTGCCGACAGCGCTTCGACTCCCGGATTGAATTTTATCTTTATGGTTTTCTTTTCAAGACCTTCTTCGATCTCATCAACTTTGCCATCAACTTCCGCGATGACTGCCTTGCCTTTCGGAAGCCTTGCTTCGAATATTTCCTCAACCCTCGGAAGTCCCTGAGTGATATCTTTTCCGGCAACACCTCCGCTGTGGAATGTCCTCATGGTAAGCTGGGTTCCGGGTTCTCCGATCGCCTGCGCGGTAACGATGCCGACGGCCTGTCCGATCTCCACCATCTTATTCCTTCCAAGATCGAATCCATAGCACATCTGACAAAGCCCTCTTCTTGTCTTGCAATCCACAACGCTTCGGACAAACACGCTCTTCACTCCAAGCTTCTCGATCAGCTTTGCATCATCCTTGCTGATCTGCCCGCCCGCTTTGACTATGGCTTTCCCTGATTTGGGATTCTTTATATCCGCAAACGCCGTCCTTCCTGCGATCCTCATGGAAAGCCTCCTTCCAATATCTTCATGTTCTTCGGCAATGATCTCCATTGACGTCGGGTCTCCGCAATCATGTTCATGGACGATAACATCCTGCGCAACATCGACAAGCCTTCTCGTAAGATATCCTGCGGTCGAGGTCCTGAGAGCCGTGTCGGCCATTCCTTTTCTTGTGCCGTGGGTGGAAATGAAATATTCCAGCACGTTGAATCCTTCCTTGTAACTGCTCTTTATCGGAAGTTCGATCGTCTCTCCGGACGGGTTCACAACGAGCCCCTTCATGCCGGTCATCTGGGTTATAACAGCCCAGTTGCTTCGTGCGCCGGAATTGATCATGTACGCGACAGGACTGGCTTCTCCGATAGTTCCGGGCGTCATTTTCGATATCGTATTCTTTACGGCGGTCCAGACTTCGATCGCTTTTATCCTTCTTTCATTATTCGTGAGAAGTCCTTCTTCATATTGATTCCTGATCTCTTCGATCTTGCCGTCAGCTTCCTTGAAAATGGCTTTCTTTTCTCCCGGAATCTTCAGGTCATCCATTCCCCAGCTGATTCCCGACCTTGTCGCATAATAGAATCCAAGTTCTTTTATCTTATCGACGAGCAACACGGTTTTTTCCGCGCCTAACAGTTCGAGAGAATCGGCAACAACCGCCTTCAGGGATGAGGAATCCATGACCTTATTGATGAACCTCAGTTCATCCGGCAAAGAGTTGTTGAATATTATCCTTCCGACGGAAGTTTCAATATATTTTCCGCTCTTTTCTTCCGCAGTCAGATATTTCGAAGGATAGTCCTTTATCACCGAAGTCTTCAGTTTTACCTTTGAAACCAGATCGATCATACCAAGCTCATAAGACATTATGGCTTCGTCAAAATTATTGAAAGCCTTGCCCTCTCCCTTTTTGCCGTCGATCATCTTGGTTATATAGTAGCATCCGAGAACTATGTCCTGGCTCGGCGTCACGATCGGATCTCCGGTCGCAGGCTTTAGAAGATTCCTTGCCGAAAGCATGATCTCCCTGGACTCTTTCTGCGCTTCTTCGGTGAGAGGAAGATGGACAGCCATCTGGTCTCCATCGAAGTCGGCATTGAACGCCTTGCAGACCATCGGATGGATCTGGATCGCTTTTCCCTCGATCAGCACCGGATAGAATGCCTGGATACCGAGCCTGTGCAAAGTCGGAGCGCGGTTCAAAAGTACCGCTTTATTCTGGATCACTTCTTCGAGGATATCCCACACTTCGTTTATACCCTGTTCTATCAATTTATTTGCGCTCCTCACATTATATGCAAAACCTCTTTCAATAAGTTCTTTCATTACGAACGGCTTGAAAAGTTCAAGGGCCATTTTCTTCGGAAGTCCGCACTGGTCCAGCCTCAAAGTCGGACCGATGACGATAACGGAACGCGCAGAATAGTCAACGCGTTTTCCAAGAAGGTTCTGTCTGAATCTTCCCTGTTTTCCTTTCAACATGTCCGCAAGAGACCTCAGCTGCCTCTTTTTGCCGGTTGCGGCCATAGTTGCCTGGCCTTTTCTCGCGCTGTTATCTATAAGAGCGTCAACAGCTTCCTGAAGCATCCTTTTTTCGTTCCTGGAAATGACTTCGGGAGCCCCGAGCTCGATCAATTTCTTCAGACGATTATTTCTGTTTATCACTCTTCTATATAGGTCATTGAGATCGGATGTCGCAAATCTTCCTCCGTCAAGCTGAACCATCGGGCGAAGGTCGGGAGGTATCACGGGAAGGACATCAAGACACATCCATTGCGGCTTGATCCCCGCTTTTATGAATCCCTGCACGACTCTCAATCTCTTCATGGTCTTTTTCCTCTGAGCTGAGGCATTTGGGATCTCATCGAGGTCTTTCTCAAGTTTTCTGGAAAGTTTGGGAAGATCAACCTCTTCCAATACTTTTCTGATCGCGCCGGTTCCGATATCGGCTCTGAAAACCGAAGCATATTTCAAAGACAGAGTTCTGTATTCCATTTCAGAGATCACCTTCAATTTCTTGATGCTCTTCAGATCTTCTTTCGCTTTGTCCCTCGCTTCTTTGAGTTCGTTCAATTCCGGAACGGTCAATTTTGATTTTCCCGCCTTTGCCCTGGATTTATATTCCGCTTCTATCTGATCAGATACCACCTTTCTTTCCTCTTCGTTCACATTGGTAATGAGGTAGCTTGCAAAATAGACGACTTTCTCGAGATTCTGGACAGACATATCAAGCGTAAGACCGATGCTCGAAGGAACACCCCTGAGAAACCAGATATGCGCCACCGGAACGGCAAGCTTGATGTGCCCCATTCTTTCCCTTCTTACGATCGACTTGGTCACTTCGACCCCGCATTTATCGCAGACGATCCCCTTGTATCTTATCCTTTTGTATTTTCCGCAATAGCATTCCCAGTCTTTCGTCGGACCAAAAATTTTCTCGCAGAACAGCCCGTCCTTTTCAGGCCTCTGAGTCCTGTAATTGATCGTCTCGGGTTTCGTCACTTCCCCGGTTGACCACTCCAGGATCTCCTCCGGACTTGCGAGTTTAAGCCTTACGGCATTAAAATCTTCAACCTTAGTGTTTATTGACATGATTTATGAAATTATAAATAAATTTATTGAAAATTTTTGTGTCCGAAAACTACTTTGCTTCCTTGGGTTCGGCTTCCGCGATCCCCTCTTCCGGAATTTCAACTTTCTTCGCACCCATCAGCTCGACGTCGAGAGCAAGCGCCTTGAGCTCGTTCACAAGAACATGGAACGAAGCCGGAACATGCGGACTTTTGATCTTCTCTCCCTTGATTATCGATTCATAGGCCTTGGACCTGCCGAGAACATCGTCCGACTTTATGGTCAGGACTTCCTGCAAAGTGTGAGCCGCTCCATATCCTTCCAGCGCCCAGACTTCCATTTCTCCGAATCTCTGTCCGCCAAATTGCGCTTTTCCTCCGAGAGGCTGCTGTGTTATCAAAGAGTACGGACCGATAGACCTCATATGGATCTTGTCCTCGACCAAGTGGTTCAGTTTCATTATATATACGATCCCGACCGTCACTTTGTTGTCGAATTTTCTCCCGGTCTTGCCGTCATAAAGATCAACTTTTCCGTCGGTCGGAAGTCCCGCTTTTTCAAGCTCGCGTTTTATTTCCCCTTCGGTTATTCCGTCCAGCGCCGGGCACGCAACCTTATAACCGAGCTTCTGAGCGGCCCAGCCAAGATGCGTTTCAAGGATCTGGCCGATGTTCATACGGCTGGCGACTCCCAACGGATTCAGGATGACATCAACCGGGGTTCCGTCCTCGAGGTATGGCATATCTTCAACCGGAAGGATCTTCGAGATGACACCTTTGTTCCCGTGACGCCCCGCAAGCTTGTCTCCGACCTGTACTTTCCTGAGCTGCGCCACGCTGACCTGGATCGTTTTTATGATCCCCGAGGAAAGCTTGTCTCCCTGCTCTCTTGAAAATATCTTGATATCGACGACTTTTCCCTGTTCGCCGTGCTGCAGATACAATGAAGTGTCTTTCACGTCTCTCGCTTTTTCTCCGAAGATGGATCGGAGTAATCTTTCTTCCGCAGTCAGATCGCTTTCGCCTTTAGGCGTTATCTTTCCGACCAAAATATCTCCAGACCTGACTTCCGCTCCGACTCGGATGATCCCGTCTTCATCAAGATCTTTCAATTTTTCTTCTCCGACGTTCGGGATGTCCCTGGTGATGACCTCCGGACCCAGCTTGGTATCCCTGACATCGATTGAGAAATCTTCGATATGGATCGAACTGAATCGGTCATCTTCCACAACTTTTTCGGATATTATGATGGCGTCCTCAAAATTCGCGCCTTCCCACGGAACGAAGGAAACAAGAAGATTCTGGCCCAATGCAAGTTCTCCGTTCTGCGTTGCGGCTCCATCGGCGAGGATATCTCCCTTTTTCACCATCTCCCCTTTTCCGACCCTTGGGTGCTGGGTCATAGAGGTTGCGGAATTGGACCTTACAAAATTATATAGATTATATTCATCGAATCCTGATTTATGCTTTATCTTTATATGAGAACCGTCCACCTCGACGACTTCTCCCGGCTCCTTGGCAAGGATCACATGCCCCGAATCGACTGCTGCTTTCATCTCAAGCCCGGTTCCGACAACCGGAGAATCCGGCAAAATGCATGACACGGCTTGTCGTTGCATGTTCGAACCCATGAGCGCCCTGTGCGCATCATCGTGTTCAAGGAACGGTATGAGAGATGTTGCGACGCTGATCGCCTGATTGGGAGACACATCGGCATAATCGACTTCCTTCGCATTGATAATTCCCGGCCTGCCCTTGATCCTGGCTTGTACTTCCGTTTCAGTGAACTTTCCGCTCTCGTCAGTGGGAACGCTGGCATGCGCGATCGAAGCTTCTTCTTCAACCGCCGCATCGAGATATACAACCTCGTCTGTAACTCTTCCGTTGACAACTTTCCTGTACGGTGTTTCCAAAAAACCAAAATCATTCACCTTGCTGTAAATCGAAAGATGTCCGACTAATCCGATGTTCGGACCTTCAGGGGTCTGAATCGGGCAGATCCTTCCATAATGGCTTCTGTGCACATCACGCACCTCGAACCCGGCTCTTTCCCTTGTGAGTCCTCCCGGACCCATGGCAGAAAGCCGTCTTTTGTGTTCAAGCTCGGCAAGAGGATTGACCTGATCCATGAACTGGCACAATTGGCTGGACATGAAAAACTCCCTGATCACAGCAATGAGAGGCCTGGTGTTTATGAATTGAGCAGGGGTCGCCGTATTTGAATCTATGGTGCTCATCCTGTCCTTTATATTCCTTTCAACCCTCATCAGCCCCAAGCGGAACCTTTCCTGGATAAGCTCTCCGACCGATCTCGTTCTTCTGTTTCCGAGATGATCGATATCGTCTGCCGAAGCATTTATGGAATTATTCAATTTGATGATCTCCTTGACCGCCAGAATAAGATCGTTCGGCTGGAAAACCCTATGCTCCACTTTATCAGCAAGGTCGATCTTCAATCTCTGGTTGATCTTGTGGCGTCCGACTTTTCCCAAATCATACCTGTCGAATTTGAAGAACATGCCTTCGATCAACTGCTTGGCATTGTCAGATGTCGCAAGGTCTCCCGGCCTTATTCTTTTGTAAACCTCAATAAATCCTTCGGCCTGTGATTTGGCGACGTCCTTCTTGATGGTTTCGGTTATAAACTTGATCTCTCCCGTATCAACATCCGAGAACAGCTTCAAGAGCTGTTCGTCAGTACCGTTCCCAAACGCTCTCATGAGGGATGTTATTGCAACTTTCCTTTTCTTGTCGATCCTTACAAAGATCGCTCCACTGGATTCCGTATCGATCTCAAGCCATGCGCCGCGCGTCGGGATCAATTTCGCCCCGAAGAATTTTTTCTCTTCCTTCTCGCTCGAGTAATGGAAAAACACGCCGGGCGATTTGATCAGCTGGCTCACCACGACTCGCTCCACTCCGTTTATCACAAAAGTGCCCCGATCCGTCATGATCGGAAATTCTCCAAAATATATTTCCTGTTCCTTGGATGCTTTGGTTTTCTTGTTTATCAGGTTCACTTTGCATCGGAGCGGAGCTTCATATGAAATGTTTTTCTTCTTTGATGTTTCTTCGTCGTATTTTACTTTGTCGAGATAGTAATCGACAAATTCCAATTCCAGTTCTTTATTAAAGCTGACCACCGGAGAAACTTCTTCCAGAAGTTCCCTGAGTCCTTTTTCGATAAACCACTTATATGATTGTATCTGCGACTCGATCAGAAATGGCGGCTCCACCACTTCTCTTCTTTTTCTAAAAAATCTTCGCGTTGATCTTAATGGTAGCAGGTCTTTTTTGGGCATGTTCTTTTAGATTATGCTTGAAATAAATATATAATAAATTATTTTACAAAGTGAATTTTGATCTATTTTTGATCTACTATCGATATCCTGTTATTATCTATGCAAAAATATTTTTTAAGATACAAAAACAAGCCAAAACAGCGCGCGCTGTCGGCACAACTCCATAACTCCTTCTAAATTGTTTTATAAATCATAAAGTTTAAGTTTTTAACTTCAAACTTAGATATATGTATATTATATACGAATAAATAATCCTGTCAAGCCGGTCTGCCAGCCAAAAAACACCCCTCCCTGGCCTGATTCCCCCATGCTCCATTTATGTCCCCGCACTCATTTCTAAAAAATTGCCTTGCAGGGATAATTTGATATCCACAATACCTCCACAATGAGGACATCTCGTTAAGAAAGACACCTCTCCTGACATATCCTTTTTTTCGACATTTTTTAACAATACTCCGTTACATTTCGCGCAATGCACCAATTGATCGTGCTTTCTGTATTCGGTCGTTTTCATCTGTATTTGGTTATTATCTTAGTATGTGAAGTTTCTGATGTATTTATTGTATCATCGGGGATTGTATTATTCAATACACGGTCAATATCATATCCTATAATACACAGATGTTTCTTTTTGTGATCGCTTAAATGTATTTTACACGATCTTTATGTTTATTACTGGCCAATAATGAGTCCTATAATCTACACAATGCATATAGATATTTACATCTGTTAAATCGTATGATAAAATATATAAAAGTTATCCACAGGCGATTCTAGCTATTGTTTCAACAATTCTTAACATGCTATTACTCGTATTATTTCAATTTTATCTGAATCACTTTAATCGAACTCCCTTGACCAGCAATAATCAATAATATCCATGATTTTCGGCAATTTCAAAAAATCAATTGAAACAATAATCAAAAAACGCCCCTCGTCCAAGATCGTCGGGGCTATAAATGACAATATCCTTGAAAGCGAGAGAAGGTACAGGGAACTCGCGGATTCCCTGCCACAGATCATATTCGAAACCGATCCCGGTTTCAATCTGACCTTTCTTAACAATAATGCCATTTCGGTTTTTGGCTATAACAGCAATGATTATGCGAACGGAATGAGCTTTGACAAGTTGTTTGTGGAAGAAAATGCCATCAAGATCAAAGATTGCACCATAGACTTCATCAGAAAAAAAAAGTTCCATTCTTGCGAAAAGATCGCAAAGAAAAAAGATGGCGGCACATTCCCCGCCCTTATACATATCTCTTCTATTTTAAATGAAAGAAAAGAATTTGACGGGCTCAGGGGAATAATAATCGATATTTCCGACAGAAAAGAAATGGAAGAATTGCTGAAAGAAAGCGAGGAAAAGTACCGGAACATCATCGAAGATTCAAATGATCCCATTTGGGTCGGAGACCTCAGAGGAAATATAACATTTTTCAACAAAGAAGCTGAAAAATTATTCGGCTATCAATTGGGTGAGCTCGAAAACAGAAGCTACGAGCCGTTAATCCCGAGGGAGGATCTGCCACGCTTAAAAAAAATAATAGTATCCGCTTTTTCCGGAAATCCAGAACAGTTTGAGGTTAAAATAAAACAGAAGAGCGGCCAATTGATCGACGTCTGGATTAAGCTTAACGCTCTCTATAAGAATGGAAAGATCGAGGGCCTGATAGCTATCGGCAGGAACATCACGGAAAAAAAGAAGTCTGAAAATCTTCTGATCGAAAGCGAAGAGCGATACCGCACAATGGTTGAAAACTCGAATGACATGATCTATATTCTTGATACGCAAGGCAAGATCACCTACATAAACCCTGCGGCCGAAATATGCAGTGGCATGAAAAAAGAAGAAATAATAGGACAAAGCTACACATTAATGCTATCCCCCGCGGATATTCCCAGAATAAAGGATATTTTCACCAGGACATTGCGGGGAGAAAAAAACAATTATGAAGCAAAGGTCAATAAGGCTGACGGAAGTTCGCTGATCTTATCAGTGAATACGGCACCAATATACAAGGACGAAAAAATTATCGGCACTGTAAGTTTTGCAAAAGACATTACTGAGGAAAAAATTTCTAAAAACCTGCTATTGGAAAGCGAGGAAAGATATCGTACGCTAGTCGAAAATTCAAATGATGTCATTTGGTCGTTGGACACGAACGGCAAGTTTGTTTATATAAACAAAGCAGCTGAATCAATAAGTGGGTATAGGCCCGAGGAGGTGGTAGGTGCAAGCTTTGAACTTCTGCTTTTTACAGAAGATATTGACCGGATCAGAGCTATTTTTCAAAGCGTTATGTCCGGAAATGTCAATAAATACGAAATCAGGGTAAAAAAGAAAAATGGAGACATCTTTATATTATCCGTAAATACCGCGCCGATATTCAAAAAAGACCAGATAATCGGAACGGTAAGCTGCGGAAGGGATATTACCGAACAAAAAGCGCAAGAAAAAGAACTGCAGAAGGAATACTCTTTCAGAAAATCCATTGAACACTCGCTTCTTGTAGGAATTGCGATTGTCGATCTTGAGAGAGTTATGACATATGTCAACCCCGCTTTTTGCACGATGACCGGATACAACGAGGAAGAGCTGCTCGGCAAGAAACCGCCATTTGTTTTTTGGCATCCGGACGATGCGCAAGCGATCTCGGAGGGATTAAAAAAGAAGGTTAGAGGAGAGGTCCCAATGCGCAGTTTCGAATTGAAATTCCGTAAAAAAAACGGAGAAACGCTTTTCGTACTGGGACTGCACTCCCCCATTAAGAACAGCAAGGGAGAACCGACCGCCTGGATGGCTGTATTTTTCGACATAACAGAAAGAAAAGAGCGGGAAAAGGAACTGACCAAAATGAAAAAGGCGGTTGAATACTCGAATGAGGTCATCTTCATGACGGATAAAGACGGGGTAATTACTTTTATAAATCCGGAATTCACGAAAATCTATGGATATGATAAAAACGAAATCATTGGAAAAGCAAGTTATAAGCTTCTAAGGGGTCATGAAATAAGCGATAAAGAACACGAAGACCTGAAACAAAAGATCTTTGCGAGACAGGTTATAAAAAGCAAGATACTGAACAAGACGAAAGATGGCAGATTGATCAGAATAGAAGATTACACCAACCCGATCGTTGATGATAAAAATAATCTGATCGGATTCCTTGCGATCCAGCATGAAGCTGAAGGATAACAACTAATTTTCATAATAATGCCTTTTGTAAAAAACATCACAACCCAAGACAATGGCAGAAACAACAATCCAAGATGCATCGACAATCTGGGTAAATATCTGAAAAAGATAAGAATAGACAATGGATACAGCATACGCTACGTCGCAAAGAAGAACAACATCTCTCCCAGTTATCTTTCGAAGATCGAGAATGGCAGCTTTTTCAATACGATCGGGATCAGTACGCTCGTTAGCCTCTCCGAATTCTATGGCATATCGATCTCATCGATGCTTGAAGAAGCGGGTTTCACGAAAAAACAATCGGATTTCCTTCCGGACTTTACTCAATATCTTCGAACCAGATATAAAATGTCCCCGCAGGCGATTCGGGATCTGGAACTGGCAAAAGAAATAATAGATAAAAAATATATGCATAATTAGTATCGATCTTCTCAAATATGGATACCCTAAACAAAAAACCTTCCCGAACAGAAAGGTTTTTTTGTTACATCTCGCATTTCCACTTTACAGACCTTTGACTTTAGAGACTTTCGACTATCAACCCTACATCCCTATGTTCTTCACCCACCCGAAGGTGTTCTCGAAGTTGGTGATGATGATCTGGACGACAGATTTATTTTTCTCGCAAAGAGTGTTTTTCGTTTTGTCATAGTGTTCTTAATATTATTATTGGACGGTCCGAAAGCGGGATCTTATCAAAGAAATACCGCGAAGAGCTATCTTTCCGGTATTCTTATATTTAACATGAAGATCTTTGATTTCAAGCATATCGGCTCATTAAAGTGGAGTGAAATCTGCCACGAACCTGCTCTAAAAAAACCCATTACAGCCTATGAAAAGAGTGTCATTCTCACTGTTGTCCCGGATAGCCTGATTATCAGTTATGACGCAGTCTTCTTCGTTCTTGCTGTCGCTCAGGACGCTTCCTTCTCTTCCGATACTTGCGGCATTCTTCAATCTTGATCCGGCATCCCCGAGATTAATGACCGAAGATAGAAAGATCACACCCAGACTGAAACCGAACAGCATGCAAAGCAAAGTGTACGATATTCTTTTTTTTAAATTATCGGTATGGGTCATAAGCATATGCTTATTTGTTATGGATACATTGTACCACAACCTAATAATATTCTCAACAAATTTGGCAACTGAGATCAGAACCACTCCGCCTTGTTCCTGAGACAGTAATTCAATGTTTTTGCAGTCATCTCCCCTATCTGCCATGAAGTGAATCCGCATTTTCCTTTTGAATTTTCATTCTCGAGCCCGAATGAGGCGCTCTTCTTTTTCTTATAATACGGCGAATCGCAATCAAAGACAACCTCGGATATGTTTTTGATCGATATATGATTTTTCACGAACAAGGCTTCGATATTCTCAAGAATTTTTTCCGCAAGATCCCTGCTGTCGATCCAGCTCAACTCATCGACTGCATTTCCCTTTTTGGCCAGCAAAAAAAGGCTCGCTTTTACGCCAATAACTTCGATTTTTAATTTATATTTCATTGATTTTAATTATTATTTCAGCTCTTCCGGATTACTTTCTATTTCGGCGTTTCAACCAAAAGCTCTGCACCATTTCCACTCTGTTCCCCTATGCCATTACTCTGAATATTCTCAAGAACTCCGCCTGGAACCTCTTCTTTCATTGGCAGGAGCTGTTTTTCTTCGGCGATCGGTTTTCCTTGTTTCAAGTTCGATAAAATTTTCTTGATGTCTTCATTGTCCGGATTCAGTTCGGATATCTTCTTGAATTGTTCGATCGCCAGATCCTTTTTGCCCTGTTCGTCGAATATCAATCCGAGTAAATATCGAGCATTGGAATATTTATCATTCAGAGCAACAGCTCTTTCAAGTTCAAATTGAGCCCTTGCTATCTCTTTTTTATCATAATAGATCGCTCCAAGCTGGTATGCCAGACCGCTGTCATAAGGTGCAATATTTTTTGTTTCTTCAAGTTTTTGAATCGCTTTATCAACCTCATTCTCGCGCATAAAGATCATGGCGATCTGGAAATGCGCCGGCGCATAATTGCCATTAAGGGCAATGGATCTTTCAAGAGCTGACATCGCCTGGTCGAGTTTATCGCTCCAAACGCTATTAATGACCAATTTTTCCCCCTCCTTATTTTCTTTTTGAGAATCCAGAAGTTTAATTTTGTCGGCAGAAGTTAATAACGTCCTGGCTAAAGCAAACTCGAGCTCGAAATTCTTAGGGTCTCTTTTCAAAGCTTGTTTATAATTATTTTCCGCGAACAAGTCAGACCCATCAACAATAGGAATTATCTGCTCATAAACGTTGGCAAGATTCGCCCAGTTCAAAGAATCAGCAGGATTGATCACGGTCGCTTTCTGTGCAACTTGCACTGCAAGGGCTATATCATTTTGGATCCTCGCATTTAATATATCCGGCGCTGTCTTATCTTCCTTTGATGCTTCATTTTTTGCACCTAAAATTAGAGACTGGCTCGCGGTTCTAAGATATAGATCGGAGTCCGGATCAAGTTTGATCGCAAGGTCGAGATTTTTGAGCGCATCATCGATGCTGCTTGCTTCCAGTCCTTTTTGATAATAGACAGCTGCAGCATATTTCTGGCTCGAAACAAGAAGAATAGCCAAATTTCCGGTTATGCAAACAACTATTATGATAAAAATTATAAATGAAAAACTCTTTGATGTTCTTTCAAGAGAAATATAGCTATGTGTCCGGCTAAGCGTCGAAATCAACCCCAACCCGATAAATATGGCTAGCATCTGCACGAAAAATGAATTAAAGACAAACCATCCGGCTGCAAGAAATAAGATCCCGAGGGAAATGGGAAACAGCTTGCCTTTTGTTCCGTTTCTTATAAGGAACACGGCCAGATATATTACCAAAAAAGCCAGCAGCGCAGCTCCAAGAATGCCAAAAGTTGAGATAGCTGTGGAAAGAAAGCTGTATCCCTCAATAAACCTGACCGACCAGAAATCAGTGTTGTTGAGCTCTATTGGCCTGCTTGATGAAAAGGCATAGCCGAAAGTCGAAGGTCCGGAGCCTATCATTATGTTTTTTGCCGAAAAATTATATTTTACAACATCAAGAGTTGAGGAGAGATTCGGCTTGACCTGAACCGGAAGATCGGCAAAAGGCGGAAGCGACACGCTAATCACGAAAAGAAGGAATGAGATGATCATCACGAGAAGGGGTATTTCCATTCTTCCGATTTTTTGACTGCTTGCCGTATGGGGTTCATGCGGATCTATTGATTCGGAAAATTTTCGGGCGACAACAAAAAGCATCGCGACTGAAATTGCTGCCCATAAAAATCTCTGATTTAAAATGATAAGATTCGAAAGGATCAAAAGACCTGTCATTGCCAAAACAATTTTTGGCACCATCGTTAATTTAAATTCGGACAATATGGCAATGATCAGAACAAGCGCAAACGATATGAAAAAGCCAAAATCGAAAGTCATGCCCATTATGTTGAATCCGGCATTTTTTGCAAATTCAAACGGCAGATAAAAATATCCCCTCATCTGAAGAAGGCTCAGGATCAAAACTGGAACAATGCCTGCAATGAATGCTATCCCTATGAAAACAAAATCTTTTTTCCTGAACAATGTCGATGAAATTATAAAAGCGATAAAATAGACCAAAAAGCTCATCAGACTGTCCGATTGGTACAGGTTTCCGAAAAAACTTACGGTTTTCGCATCGGAAAAAGCGGCGCTTATGCCGACCGAAACAAAAACAGCAAGAACTAAAATCGCAAAAATTGACCTTGGAAAGATGATCGTTTTCGTGGAAATTGCATTTAAAAGATAGAACGTAAAAGAAAAGATCACGAGAAAAAGCGCCATATATTGTTTGTTGATCTCAACCGGCAGAATAGTCAGTGGAAGAAAGAACAGGGGCGTAAGAAAAATTACAAACAGGAAAATAGTCCTGCTTATATTTGCTAATTTTCCATCTTGGAATTTTGAAACCATTTCTTTCTGTTTATGTTGATTATGAATAATTAGTTATCGAATAATAATTATTATTCAAGTGAGCGGTCGTTCGGTTGTTGTTTTTAGAACAAGCGATAACGCATTATTATGGTTCGAGCAAGGGTACTCCCGCGTCGAGAATCTTTGCGGTATTTGTTTTGAAGCTTCTCGACTCATGAGTACATTCGCTCGAAGAATAAACTTACTCCCACTTTCCCCAGCGTCCTTCGATAAGTTTTAGCTTCTTCTTTCGGCTCCAATCTTTTACTTGTATTTCTTTTTTTCTTGCCATCTCGAGATTTTCATATTCTTCCAGATAAACTATTTTCTTTGGCTTATGTTTTGACGTAAATTTAGATCCTGATCCTGAAATGTGCTGAGTCCATCTTTGATCTGGCTTCCACGTCATTCCAGTATAATACAAACCATCTTCACATTCTATAATATATACGTACCATTTCCATTTTTGCATAACATTTACAAAACTTTTTATTGTTCGAGTGAGCGATAATCCGCAAGTCGAGAACTCTTGCTATCGTCGAGACGGAAACCGGCAGATCGCTTGAAGAATAAACGTTACTTATAATTTTAACTTTTATTGGAAAAACTGTCTAATTATTTTCAAAATATGAAGACGCGTCCGAATTGGTATTGTCAACGTCGATTATTTGATCGTTTGGATCCGCAATATTTGATTGGCTCTCAGTCTCATTTTTATTCAGCAATTCCTGCAACTGCGACTTATCGACACAGACATCATCGACACATAACTTTTTCGTGGTAATCTTTCCGAATGTCCATTCCCCTGCCGTTGCAATAGTGCCGCTCAAAGACGTCAATGCATCTTTCACGGCACTTGCCACCAAATCTTTGAAACTCTGGTTCTGCCCGAGCGAGACGATAATTGCTTCGCCGCTAGAATCGATAATATTTCCACTTGGATTAACTGCGAGCTTTAATTCTTCGATTTGTTTTTTCTGTTCCTTAATGGCATTTATCATAATAAAGGTCAAAGCATGAGAATTAAAATTAAACAATTCTGTTTCTTGTGCATCGTCCGAATGCAGTTTAGTCATATAACTACTGACCGTATATGGCGCAACATCTTTTATTTCCTGCGCCAAAACTCCGATATTTTCTTTTCCATCTGCCGTAAAACCCGCTAATCCATTGTATTTATACCAAATAGGATTTATTTTTTCAATCACAGAAAGACCATCGCTAAAAGGCGTTATGTCTTTTTTTATCCGCTCATCCGAAGCAATTGTCCATGTGTTCGTCGAAGGTTTGGCTGCCGAATCGGTAGAAAGCTGAAATTGATATGTCGGCGTCAAGCCGATACCAACATATCCTGCATCAGTAATTCTCATTCTTTCTGATCGTGTCGTCCCCCCAGCCGCAGTTGTGGCAAACAGCATATAAGTTCCTTGTGCGGAATCAGTCCAGTTCTCCGCCGCTTTCATCATAATTACCGCTTTACTCCAGGCAGAAAATCCGGTAGCGCCATAACCTTTTGCCCCAAATACGCCTAAAAGATCATCAAGCTGACTCGCTGTCGGAGAAGCTTGTGTGCCGCGTGCCGAAGCACCATAAAATGACCCGGCAAAAGTTGCACCATAAGTAGTAGTATTTACAATCGCATTATCTCCATCTTTTTGTATATCAAGACTATAAGCTGGCGTCGTAGTTCCGATGCCGACATTGCCTGCATTATCAATTCGCATTCTTTCGTTAGTTGCAGCAAGCCCGCCAGTAAAAAACTTAACAACGCCAGCAGTATTCCTCGATCCTAAGACAAGTCCTCCCGAATCTAAACTATCAATATAACTAGTATTCGCTGTCAAAATGCCATTAGTTGTAAAAGAAGTATTTAAATGAAAAATATCTAACGCTTTATTACTATCATCTTCCGTCAAACGAAAAGTTTCATAAGCAGCAGTTCCTGCTGTCGCGTTTCTAACAGTCAAATAAGTGCCGGAGTTTTGATCCTTTTGCATATATAGAAGTGATGCTGGGTTTATGACCCCAATCCCCACATTCCCCCCTGCAAAGATTGCGGCATAATTATTTGTTCCACCGGTCGGAGTATCAACATACAATCCATAATTATTGGCGCTGGCGCCATTCCATGTTCCAGTGGAGGAAATATAGGCGCCATATTTATTGATGGAGGCAGTGGAGGAAGTGGCTGTGTTGGCAAGATAAGCGCCATAATAGGCGGCGGTTTGAGCGCCAGAAGCGGAAATGGATAATTTTTTATTCGTTGGGGCAGTATCGCCGATGCCGACATTGCCTGAATTATCAATTCGCATTTTTTCCGCATTGCCGCCAGTTGAAATTTTTATAATACCGCTTGCATTATTAGCCATCAAATTCAAACCGGCTGCAGTTGAATATAAATAAGCATCGCTGGCCGCGATCGCTCCGAATGCTGTGGTTGATGCGGAATAAATGCCGATTTGATTTTGCAAACCCGTATCGTTTGATACTCTTATATTTGCAGAAGCCGCCGCGCCAGCCGTAGTATTTTCAACAAGAATTTTTGTAGAGGCGTTTTGATTTTTAATAATATGCAATATTTCAGTTGGCGCTGTTATTCCAATTCCAACCTTATCGCTAAAATACGCCGCAGCATTAACGCTGCTTCCGCCTGTTGGCGCGTCAACATATAAACCATACGCATTTGTACTTGTAGACGCGCTGGTTGCTATCTTTAATCCGTAAAGATTTGTCAGTGTTCCGCTATTACCCTTTCCCGGAGGAGTAACAAGAATAGTAGCGGCGTCCGCAATATTTTCCGTACTGCTTCCGGCAGTCGGCGCAAGATTTAAGCCATACACGCTGCTGCCCGAACCTGGAGTAAGAACAGAAACTAAGCGCATGCCTACAGCATTTCCTGCAGAAGAGAAATTTGTAGATACGTTAAACAATGTAGTACTATAAACTGACCCAAACGAAATTTGCCCCGATGCCACGTTTAATGCCGCATCCGGAGTCGCCGTTCCGATTCCAACATTTCCTCCGGCAAAAACTGCAGCGTAATTATTTGTTCCGCCGGTCGGGGTATCAACATACAATCCATAATTATTGGCGCTGGCGCCATTCCATGTACCGGTGGAGGAAATATAGGCGCCATATTTGTTGATGGAAGCGGTGGAAGAAGTGGCTGTGTTATTAAGATTGATTCCATAACTGGCTACTGTTGTCGCACCAGTCGGCTCAACATCTAACCAACCATCAGGCGTAATATCATTTATACCAACATATCCTGATCCGCGAATAGTCAGTAAATTTACTCCACCGACACGAAAATTAAAATGACGCGATGCGCCTTCTGCTGCGCCAAAACCAAAATTCATCACAGGATCAGTTCCATTTATAGATAGCGTAGAAACATTAACTATACCGGCACTAGAACTATTTGTAATGTCTATCAAACTAACCTGTGGATTAACTGATGATAACTGCAAAAGAGATGTCGGCGTCGCCGTCCCGATTCCGACGTTGCCATTCTCCACAATCAATCCATAATTATTCGTGGCTCCGGATGCCGAGAAATATCCACCGACGTTGGTTGTGCCAGCTCCGGTATTGACGGCGTATAATCCGTAATCGATTCCGACGGTAGCCCCTGACTGAGAAATATTAAGAGCCTTATTTAAATCGGTAGTAGAAGATGAAGCGACCGAGAAAGCATTGCCAGTGCCTGTATAGGTTTGGGTAAAAGTTCCAGTTCCGGAAGCAAGAGAAAAATTAGAATTATTTTGCACAGTCACCGCACCATTGGAAGTCAGGCCGGAAGTGGCAGTAATGAGTCCGGAAATAGTTGGGACAGCAGTCCAAGCCGTGCCAGTAACAGTTAAGTTGCCGCCAAGAGTGGTAAGTCCGGTGCCGACGGTAAAAGTATTCGTACCCGTAACGGAAGTGGCGCCGTTCAAAGATACAGCGCCGGTACCGGTGCCGAAAGTACCGGTACCAGATATAGAAAAATTTCCTGTCGCTTGAGTATAACCGGCAATCGCTGCAATTTGACCGGAAGAATTAACTTGAAATTGAGAAGTGGTCCCAACTGTAAATTGAGAATCCGGCACAGCATCGCCGATACCAACATTGCCATTAGCTAAAATCGTAAATGGATATTCAAATGATCCTATAGCACCCGTTCCGACGTTTTTATGCATCACCTGCCAGCTACCGCTATTGTCTGCAGTTGTGGTCATAGAGTTTGTCCAGGAATCATTCAAATCATTTCGTCTATACCATGTTAAATCACTGGCTTTAAAATAAGCATTTGCGGAAACATCAACATAGCCGTTTCCTCCCAGATTTAAAGACAGCATATCTAAAGATCCCTGAGACGTTCCAATGATAGCGTTCGTTTGCGCTGCTGTTCCGTAAACATGCAATTTTTCGCTTGGCGAAGCCGTGCCAATCCCCGCCCGACCATTCAAAGCATCAATAGTTAAAGTATCCGAATCAACATTCAATGCATTGGCAACATTGGCAAGCGTCCAAGTTGAAGCGGAAGCAGCCGATAAATTTAGCGCGCCACTAGATGCAATGCTGGGAATTCCAGTCATTGCGCCGGCAGTAGAAATATCCCAACTTGAAGAATCAATCGCCACCGTGGCAGAATTATTTCCAACAGTAGTGAGTCCGGTTGAAGAAAAGGTCGTGAACGCACCGCCGGCCGGAGTTCCGGACCCGATTGCGTCCGGCGCCGCCCATGTTTTTCCACCAAGCTGTTTCGCTTCAAAAGCCGCCGGCACCGCGCCAAGCGCTTTGCGAGGAGTCAACGTCTCCCATGAAGGCGTCGCTGCCGAACCCCCGACTTGCACTTCCAGATATAAAGTCTGGTTGAAATTAACACTCGCTAAACTGGAAACGCCGCCTGCCAAAACACTGAATAACCCATTTGATACTGAAACTCTCTGATCAGTTCCCGTTCCATCACAAGTTGTTCCGGAATCCGGACTATAGCAAAGCGTTTCAATCCAAATCGGATCAGTGCCTCCGGCGCAATTCGATGCCGTGCAAAGTCGGAATCTGATGTTGTATGATCCATTCGGAACACTGACGCCGCTTGTATTCGTCAGCTTTCCCTGATAATTGATTTTCTCGTTAAATGCTGCACGGACAACGTCAAAACAACCGAAAATCAAAACGGCTGCTAGCAAAACTAGAATAAATTTTCTATCGATACAGCTCTCCATTTTTTTCTTTTAAGAGCTCTACCAATTCTGGACTATATTCTCTTATTTGCCTTAATTATACAACAAAAACAACAGTTTGTGAAACTGTTTTAGCATTCTGACCAAGTTTATTGATAAAGCTGGAAAATTCTTATTGAAGCCAAAACTAGCCTTGTTGCCTTGAACAACTTGAAAGAATTATAACAATGCCGTCATTGCATGACCATTTTTTAATCTCATACTACCCCACCGTCCATTTTATTTTTTTGTTTCTTTCGATCGCGCGGCAGTCGCTTTATGATCTTGTATAATATAATTATCAATATAAAAATGATAAGCGGGAAAATGTAGTTTGTTGGAGAAAAGCGGCTTTCCGGAGGTTTTGTTGTGATCGTTGGCGACAGGCTGCCATTTAGCGCCTTTATTATCCTATTCTCTTTGTCCAATAGAACTATGGTTATGTCAAACGAACCTTCTTCTGAAAGCTTGATCGATGCAGAATACCCCCCTCCTTGTTCGTCTTTTTTCATCAAATATGAATATTCCTCATTCTCTCGAGTCAGGATTATCATGATCGAGCCAATCTCTTTTGGGATATTTGTCGAGTCAACAACAACAACGATCTCTTTCCCCTGATCGATCTCTATCCTTCCTCCTTCAAGCTTTATCGTTGAGCCGTCTTGAATAAAATTAAAATCATCGATCGTTATTTTTTCGATGTCCGGAAGTGTTTCTGGAGGCAAAAGAGGTTCTCCCGGAGGGAACTCAGGCCGTATTTCAGGCGGTATTTCAGGAGGACCTTCTGGTTTTTCGGGAAGAAGCTCCGGCTTTTCCGCAGCGGGTTTGTCGGGAATCGCAGATGCAACCGCCCCTGAAGATATATCGTTGAATTCATCAAAAGAAAAAACAGTATAATAATATCTTGTTCCATTGATGAGATCCTCATCGACAAAAGATCTTTCTTTTCCTGAATATATTTCAAGACCCTCGCTTGTGTTTTTTGGATAAAATATTTCGCTTCTCTGGATAACGAGCTTGTCAAAATCCTGTCCGAAAGGATTATTCCAGGAAAGCGCTATTTTGGAATCCCCCGCAATTGCTTTAAGACCGCTTACATTTTCGGGAGATATTTTTTCAGAAAGCGTCTTGAAGCTATATCCGTCCTTTATTCCCTGGTTTCCGGCACTATCGGTTGATCTGATCTGGAAGTAATAAACGGTATTTCCCCCAAGATCTCGGATCTCGATCCTGTGCGATGAAACCAGGCTCTCCGCGTGATCCTCAAGAACGCCGATTTCATATGACAATGTTTTTCCATAATACAAATATGCCGAAGAGTTCTCGTTTGTTCTCCATCTTATATCCGCCCCGGTGAACGATATATCATCAATTTCAACTGCAAATATTTGAGGAGGATCTGAATCAATAATGGGGGCACCGCCTCCGGGATTTGCAACCTCTCCGGAAGGAACACTTGCCGAAATATTAACCCGATCCTCTTGGGCATCTGATATTTTTACTGCGAATGAACCGGGCAATAAGACTATTATAAATATTTTTACCAGTAATTTGATCGATTTATTCCGCATTGAGATTTATTAATGTTTTGTTTGGAAATACTGCTCGGCGCCTTCATTAAAAAAGAAATCCCGAATTAAGCTTCCTGGAAACAAATTATGGTATTTTTATTGAGATTTGCGTTCATCAATTTGCCGGGGGCAAATATTTTAACGTCATCATTGCGCAAGCTGAACGTGTTTCTTGATGATCCATCTATTGTATTTTTTGATCAAAGTTGCTGAAGAGATCAGGATAATTATTATAAAAAGCGCCGAAAACAAGATCGCCTTCCATGGAAAAACCCAAAAAACAAGCTCTTTTGAAAGAAACTTTCCGTTTCCGTTTCCATAGACTACATCCAATCGAGCCGTATATTTTCCAAAAGCAAAATTTCCAAAGTCATATTTAACTTCTTCAATGAATTTATTTACGGGATCTGACGAATATTTCAGATCATCCCCCCATTGTGACTCAATTTTTCTTATGTTCTGAGGAAGTATCCTGTTGTTCTTTGAATTGGCATCAAGAAGCACTGTCCTTTTTCCGAAAATGTTTTTTATTTCTATGTTCCCTTTCGGCCTGATGTGCACATTTCCTTGATTGTTCATCCTATAGACAAATTTAACAGGAAGACTGCTTAGCAACATGCTGCCATACTCCAAGTTGAAATTGTCAATCGAGGCGCTTTCTTTCACATCGCCCGATACTTGAAGGAGAATGAGAGAGTTTATTTGCGATTGAATGCCGACGCCTGATTCTTTGTTTTCGTCAGCCTCCGTTACTCCCGTACTGAAATAGATCGAAGCATAATGACCTCCGGGATCCGCATCCGAAGGAATGTTAATCGTAAATATGAATTTTTTCGCGCTCTTGGGGCGAACTGCGATCTTGTCTTCGTTATATCTAATCCATCCCGCAAGATCGATATTCTTATCAGCTTCCACCGGAATAAATTTTTGATATCCCTCTTCTCCGGTCATTTCAAAATTCATCACCCCGACAGAATATGTCCTTTCTTTGTCTGTTTCATTGTCAATGATAATCGATCTCTCTATGGCGACCCCGGGATCCACTGCAACGTCAATAACCGGAGGGGAAATCGAAACTGCGCTCGCTTCATGCTCCGCATTCAAAAGAATCGCGAAAAACAACGAGCTGCCTAAAATTATTTTCTTTATTTTGTTGAATATCATAATATGCTTGAAACCACATAAGTTATGATCTGATCATAGCTTCCCGCCTGGGTCGCCGTAGAAATCGCAGTTTCGTGAGTGATCAAGGTCGTGCCATCGGTATCTCCCGTTCCCAGCATGTCGACATCCTGAGTTCCGTTGGAAGAGAAGATGACATCCATATTGGGTTCTCCAACGGGAATGGGAGTGTCGTCGTCGTCGAACGGCGATTGCTCAGTCCAGGTCGTAGCCGTTCCAGCTGCTCCGGCATTGGTTGGAGAAGCGACAGTAATTCCGTGGCCCTCGGTTCCGGCAGAAACCGTCCCATTTTCCGCGATATCGTCTATGTCGATGGAAGCAGAAGCTTGATTAAGCTGATCATCCGCCCAAAGTCCCACCTGAAATCCCGCAGATGTGCTTGCGCCGATCTTCAGTCTATACGAGCAGGAAGAAACAGAAGACGTGCTCAAGGTTCCCAGGGCGCAGGCATTGGTGTCGGCAGTTTCAGCTGAGTTTCGGATGGCAAAGGTCAATGTTCCGGGAACTTCAGCGCTAACAGTAACTTGATCATCATCGACTGTCGTTGTGATTGGAACATACAAGGTGCCCGTTCCGCCAAAAGTCCCGCTTGTTACTATACTATAAGTTCCCCCAGCTGTCGGAGTGATCGGCTGCTTATCAGCTGCTGCGGCTACATTCGTTCCAATTTTTATTGTTATCACCGATCCGGAAGCAATAGAAACCGGGGTCGCGGCAGGCTGAGTAAAAGTTATTGCCGAAGCTGTAACTCCAACCCCGAGAGTGGAAGCCGCCGGACTGGCAGCAAGAGCGACGTCCGCAACGTCATCTATGAAATCAATGTCGGAAAAGTCCAGATCATTTCCGCTGCCATTTATATCGAAATCGCTTTGGTAGGTTATGATCATTGTCTGATCGGCAGAACTGAATGCGTCATTTATGGTAAAGGTAAGAATTTGGCTGTGATTCTCGCTTGGACCGATCCTTGAAAGCTGGATCTGCGCCGAAGAGATCACCGCTCCTTTTGCCGTCTGAATCGGAGATGAAATAATGTTCATCGCAAAAATCAGCACGAAAATCATGGCCGAAGCAATGATTTTTTTTGTTTTATGATGCATGTTGATTGATCAATGATTTATTATATCTTTTATAATATGCTTGAAACCACATAAGTTATGATCTGATCATAGCTTCCCGCCTGGGTCGCCGTAGAAATCGCAGTTTCGTGAGTGATCAAGGTCGTGCCATCGGTATCTCCCGTTCCCAGCATGTCGACATCCTGAGTTCCGTTGGAAGAGAAGATGACATCCATATTGGGTTCTCCAACGGGAATGGGAGTGTCGTCGTCGTCGAACGGCGATTGCTCAGTCCAGGTCGTAGCCGTTCCAGCTGCTCCGGCATTGGTTGGAGAAGCGACAGTAATTCCGTGGCCCTCGGTTCCGGCAGAAACCGTCCCATTTTCCGCGATATCGTCTATGTCGATGGAAGCAGAAGCTTGATTAAGCTGATCATCCGCCCAAAGTCCCACCTGAAATCCCGCAGATGTGCTTGCGCCGATCTTCAGTCTATACGAGCAGGAAGAAACAGAAGACGTGCTCAAGGTTCCCAGGGCGCAGGCATTGGTGTCGGCAGTTTCAGCTGAGTTTCGGATGGCAAAGGTCAAAACCGCATCCTCTTCCATCTGCCTATATCCGGCTTTTATTGTATAATTGGCGCTATCTGATGATCCTGTTCCAACTTCACCCGCCGTATCCTTCAAGTTATAATTGGCACTTTGTCCGGAATCCACTCCGCCGATGTTGACCGAATCCTTCTCTATTTTATAATTAGCGCTTTCCATGCTTAGTGCCTGGAAAGGTAAAATCAGGCTAAAAATTATTAAAATATATTTATTCACTTTGATCCAAATTAACTGATTTATCGATAATATCGCGTTAACTTAATTTGCGAAAATCTGACTATATTTATTCAATCTTTTGTTATATTTTAATACCGTTTAACTTTTTTGCAAAACACTTTTGTAGAACAAGTCGCGAAAAATGCAAATTTGTCAAAATATATTATCAGAATTTTATCGATCAAAATGAGACAATTAAACAAAATAGGCCAAAACCGTGCCTATATATCCGCTTTCATATCGAATCCCCGACGCAAACTCACTTTATGTCAGAACTCGAAGCAAAAGCATTTCCTGGAAATATACGAAAGCCGCAAGCATAATCCCAAAAAAGATCGTGAAAACGGTCACCTCGCTGAATGATAAATAATGAGGCTTGTAGACAATAAATCCAGGCTTCTGTGGAGCGGGTTCTTTCTTTTTATTTTCAATCCTCACCGGAACCACAAACTCGCTTTTTCCGTTCGTTCTGTCGATATATTCCCTGACCCAGTCTACTGTCGTGACCCAATTCCTTCCGAGCTTAACGCCCTTCATTTTTTTCGTTCTGCAAAGCAAGCTGATATATTCCTGAGAATATTCGGTCATCTTTGCCGCCTTGGAAAGAGATATATATTTTATTTCTTTATCCTCCATAAAGATTTGGTATAAAAATAACTATAGTGGTATTTTAGCATATTTTATATATTATGACAATTGCCGATAATTATCCGCTATGATCAGCCATATCCGGCATGCAAATCTCCTCTTATATTGATTTTAATCTGATTTTATATAGCCTCATCTCAAAAAAGTGCTGTTTGCATTACCTGGAAATATTGACAAAAGCCTTATTTTATAATATAATCCTCCGTCAGGCTGAAATACCTTCAACCTGCATTCAATGTAGATAAAGAGAAAAACAGTTCATTAAAAACACAAAAGGTGATCGAAATGGGCAAAAGAACAGAAATATTAAAAAGTGCAGATGCTACCGAATCGGAAATAAAAAAGAAAAAACATTGGTTAAAATTCTGGTAACGGAGGAATCGTAAATGTATAAAATGATGCTTTCACAGCTTACGGAAAAGAGACTGATGGAAATTTTCCTGCTCTACGACAGGATAATCGGAGGAAGAATAAGAGACTACGCGCTCATGCAGTCCTCCCCGCCCTTTGCAACGCATTTGGCATACATTAACAAACAATTCAGCTCAGGCAACGCGGCGGAATTCTGCTACGGCTCTAATCTCAATGGCGGAGAACAGAATACCAAACTTATAGTGTGGTATGAAAGCGGTCTCTATCAGGATAAAAAACTCACTGATAAGCTGATCCGCTTCTCCTTTGATACGCATTCGATCGATACAGAAGAGTCGAGAAATATGCGGTCAGATTTTGAAGAAGCGGCCGATAAGCTTCTCGTGAAATGGGGCGTAAACATTGATCTATAGCGCAAAATATACGCCAGGAGGAAAAAATGTACGGTATGAGACTTTCAGAGTTGAACGAAGAAAGACTAAGGGACATCCTGCTTCTTTATGAAAAGATCGTCGGAGGGAATGTAAGACAATATGCCCTTCAAAGATCATCAGAGCCAATGGCATTGAGATTGGAATATATCCGCAACAATCTTTCCTGCGGATTACGCTTCGGTTCCAGTCTTAACGGAGGAGAAGATAATGCCAAACTTTTCTTCTGGCGGGAAAAACCGCTCTATGACGAGACAACGAGAAAAAGGATCGACGAAGTCGTAAGAATCTCATTCGACCCGAATGTCGTGTCAGGCCCTGAAGCGGAAAAAATGAAAATAGACTTCGAAAAAGCGGTTGATGAACTGCTTTTGAAATGGAAAGTGAATATAGAGCTGAAAACGCGATAAAAAGCGTGAATGGAGGAAAATGTCCAAAACTACAACACTTTTGTTGGCGCTTGCAATAATCGTATCGCTGAGCGGATGTACGGAATATTATTCGAAATCTTCGTATTTCAATGGCACAGTTGCCGTTGAATACCGGCAGACAAAAACAGGGAATAGCGACGATTACCTGACGTTCAGGTTCTATGATCCGGGGACTTATGAGATCTCATTCTCTATTCCTTCCGGTAAGGCTAAGGCCAGAACGGGTCTGCTACCCGAAGATTTCAAGCAGGAAATTGAAACTGCGCCAAGAGAGATCACCATAAAACAGCATGTCTTGCCGGACCATATTCGGATAACGATAAAAAAGGATGGCCAGACAGAATCTCATGATTTCTCATAGCAATAAACAATAGCGGTACAAAACATGTACCGCTCTTTTATTTGATCTGAGTTTTTAATTGAAGAATTCGGCAAGCTTAGTGTTGACAAAAGATGTTTTTAGCATATAATATGCGGTCAGGCTTAACAGTTAACCGGCCTGCTTCCTGTATCAACCATAGGAAAAAGTTCATTGACAAGAGGTGACCAGAAAATGATAAGAATAGTAATCTACGGAATGTATAAATTCAAGATGGGTGCGCAAGATTTTGCCGATCTCATAATGGCAATAAGGGACGGAACAGTCAATCGGATCATATATACTCCCGAATTAAAGCTCAGAAGCTGGGACGTCAAATTCGCATTGCCGAAAGACGGGGAAACTCCGGCTCCTGGTGAAAGCATAGAGAGAGATATAACAGTTGATATCAGCGGCATTGCAGCACACGCTGCCGAGTTTGAAAAAGCAAAAGAAGATTCCATTAATATGGTGATGGAAACTCTGAAGAAAGAGCTTTTAAAAACTGCCCCTGAAAAAACAATAAAGAGAAAATGGTGGCAATTCCGGTAGGGAGGCGAGCGAATATGCATGAAACGAAAAGGTCGAATCCGGACGAAATCTTTCCCGAGATCATAACAACGAGAACCGCTCACTGTGTACATTTAATATTGGAATCCGGGGAAACGAAACGGTTGAATTTCATCGAATGTCCTCACGGGAGCAAGGAAGACCTGGATTTCATATTTGAAGCGATGGGAAACTGTATCGGCAAGCATACGCTTTTTGTGGAACAAGGATCGCCAAAGCAGAAGGACTATTATACTGAAAGGCTCAAGAAAATAGCAGATGACCATGCGGACATCAGGAGAGACTTCCGGGAAGAACCTTCAATATGGGAAAAGCTAATGGCCGCAAAAGACCCCTTTGCACAAGCCAGTGATTATATCATCACAAGAACGGAAGGAAGGGTCGTCAACATGGACCTTGAGGCCAACCTGTCCCAAGAAGCGATCAATTTCCTGTTCAAAGAAAGCTCCCCGGAATTCGCTTTGGAAATAATATACGACATTGTAAGACTGGCTTGTTTTGACCACCAGGAAACTATCCCGAAAATAATGAAAATTATCCTGCCACAAATTCCGGCCGAGGATGTTGATCGTGCTTGCTGGATAATATACTGGACCTATCACAGGATCGACAGACTTATGGACAGAAGCAAACTAATAAGGAAAAGGCTGAATTTTCTCAGAGAAAGATATATGAGGTCAACCTTGGAAAAATATGCATCTGACAGAGACTATGTCTTGTGCCATCCCAACCATGCCCGAGAAATAAAAAGATCAAGGGATCAAATAGCCATTCCCGAAGAGCCGAAACCTCTCTTCCGGTTTGAATGACCGCGATACAACAAAGTATCGCTTTTTTTATCCTTCGAAAATTCACCTGAAAAAGACTGATCCATCCGATTCGGGATAATTTTAAAAGAGGGGCTGCAGCCCCTCTTTTTTTATTCTTTCGATCCGCAATCATCTTCCAGGCAGCACTTCTGCATTTTCTTATAGCAGCCTGGGCATTCTTTCTTTATGAATTCGAGGAATTTCATAATTTTCTCCCCGATCTTCTTGTCGCTTTCATTCATTTTTTTTAGTTAGTTAATTATATTGAATCGGCCGATTCCTGCGTTATTCATCGATATAAATCGATTAATTAAGATAAAAAAATATCACGATTTTCCTTTGAAGAATTTTTTCATGCACGAGCAGCATCCTGCGATCATATCGCAGCATACGCAATAATAAGCCTGAGTCCCCTCTTCGCGCGCCTCTATAATACCGGCTTTCTTCAAAATGCTCAAATGATGCGAAACGGTCGACTGTGCAAGTCCAAGCTCTTCCACCAGATCCTTTACCGGCATCTCGCCATTCTTGTTCAGCAAAAAAAGTATCCTCTGGCGGACAGGATCTCCGACGGCTTTGAAGAATTTTGGGAATGGGAACATGGCTTATTGTTATTATATCGATATATATCGATTATATCACTATTCCAAGGACTGTCAACAGCCGAAAACAATGTGCGGCCCATATCTTTATTTTTTAAGGATTTATTGCTATAATTCAGATATAATCATATCAAAAAAAATGATCTATCCCTATTTCATCATCCCGATAATCGCCGGATGCATAACACAAGCCACAAAATTCATATTGTCCATCGTAAAGCACGGAAAAATAGAAGTTAAATACCTTCTCACCTCCGGACATATGCCATCGAGCCATACCGCCTTCGTTGTTTCCCTGACATCAATGGTCGCGATCAAAGAAGGATTGTCTTCCATGCTTTTTGCAATAACTTTCGTCTTTTCATACATAGTCATCTACGATGCCATGTTCATAAGGACCAATATCGGATACAACGGAAAGGTTATGAACGACCTGATAAGAGAACTGACCGGGATCAAAAAAGATAACTATCCGATACTTCGCGAAAGGGTCGGACATCGGCCTACGGAAGTTTTCGTCGGCGCCGTCATGGGACTTGTGATAACATCGATCCTGATGCTGATCCTCGAGAATATATAAATAGATATATTCCGCACAAACAAAAACGAGCTATACCTTTAGCTCGTTTTGTTGCATAATGGCTATTCGGATACGACGAACGCATCCGTCTCAATGATCTGAAATTAGAGGATCTTTCGAACTTTTTTTATCACTCCATATCCGAAATAACCTATCTTGTCATATACAAGATCAAAAGATCCCGGATATCTTTTTTCAAAACCGCCAAATCCTTTCTTGAATCTGGTTATCCCCGCCCAGCTTTCCTTTTCTCCGTCAATCGTTATTCCCCAAAAATCGTATTTTTTGCATCCGATATTTTTTGCATCCCGGATCTGATTCCACTGAAGAAGATAGGGCGCCATGACGTTCTTGTTTTCGTCAGACGATGCGCCATGAAGATATATCGCAAGATCCGAAAAAAACAAAACAATATTCGAAGCGATCACCTTTCCGTTATATTCGGCAAGATACAGGCGTGAGAATAGCCTATTCCGCACGGTCTCCGAGTTCTCCTTCAGAGACTCCAGCATTTTCAAATAGTATTCTCCGGAATGGGAAGTTATATTATTTCTTTTGGACGTCTCCTCGATCAAATTCCAGAATTTTGGAAAGTCGCCCGCGAGGTCCGAGGAGATCCTTATCTTAACCCCCCTCTTTTCAGCAAGCCTGATGTTATATCTTGTCTTCTGTTTCATTCCAGCCATAAGATTTTCCTCCGGTCCGGAAAGATCAAGCATAAGCGTATTTTTCGGCTGAATATCCATATTCGACTTTCTGAAACCCTTGGGCAATTCATAGTCGGACTCCGTCAGAGGTTCTATCTTCAAAAACACGCTTTTTTCCTTTTTTGCCATATCTCCTATTTCATTGAATAAATGCTCCAAAATCTTTATTTTTTCATTTTTATATTTTAATTTATCCATAACCGGACCCCTCGGACAATAAAGATAGTTTCCGAAATACGGCAGATCGTTCTTTATGATAAGCGCCAAGGCCGCTATCTTATTCCTATCAAAAACAGCGAGCATCCGAACCTTCTTTCCCGCGCTTCTCTGGAACACCCCCCACTCCCAGCTCTGCAAAAAACACTCCGAATTGTTTTCAGCTATGAAATCGTTCCAAATATTATTTTGATTTTCTATTATTTTGATTACCTGCATATGTTTTCAGATATTCATACCGGATACTTAATACTGTAAACTTTACACCTCACGCTAATGCTAAGTTCGAGTCCGCCTTTATATCCCGCCAGTCAGCTATTCCTTTCTTATTCAACGCATGATAATAAGCCGCCATAGAGATCATAAGAGCGTTATCGGTAGTCAGGCTGGAAAGTGGAAAGTGGAAAGTGGAAAGTGGCAGCTCTTCTCCTATCTTAATACTCAGTTCTTTTCTTAGCGCCTGGTTTGCCGACACTCCTCCGCCAAGCAATATCGTTTTTGCGCCATATTCCCTTGCCGCTCTTATTGTTTTTGAGACCAGGACGTCTATGACCGTTCTTTGAAATGATGCCGCCATATCTCTTTTATATTCCGGATCGACATCGCCTGCTTTTTTCCTGATCTCATATAATACAGCGGTCTTCAGCCCTGAAAAACTGAAGTTATAGTCCCTGCTTTGCATCATAGGACGCGTAAATTTGAACCTTTGTTCATCCCCCGACTTCGCCATTTTTTCTATGACCGGCCCGCCGGGATATCCCAGATCCAAAAGTTTGGCCACCTTGTCGAATGCCTCCCCTGCCGCATCATCGATCGTTTCCCCGACAATTCTGTAATCCAGATCTTTTTCCATCAGGATGAGCTGAGTGTGCCCTCCTGAAACAGTGAGGCACAGGATCGGAAATTCCGGCTTCAAAAGATCAAAAATATTTTGATCTTCCATCTCGGCATTTTTTGTACGGACAGGTCGCGACCTGTCCCTACTGTTCGAACTATCTTTCAGCCAATTTGCATATATGTGCCCCTCGATATGATTGATCCCGATCAAAGGCTTTTTCAAAGCGAATGACAAGGTTTTTGCCGCACTCACACCGATCATAAGCGCCGGAATAAGTCCCGGACCGTTCGTCACGGCAATATAATCTATCTTATCCTTCTTGATCCCTGCCTGCCTGAAAACCTTATGCAAAATGGGGACCGTGTTTTTCAGATGCATCCTGGAAGCAAGCGAAGGTACGACCCCGCCATATTTTTGGTGAATTTTTATCTGAGATGAAACTACGTCGGAGAAGATCTTTGCTCTCCCGCGGGAAAACTCAACAATTGCCGCGGCCGTTTCATCGCAGGATGTTTCTATGGAAAGGATGATCATAAGTCATTTTAACATATTAGCATAATAACATATTAGCATAGATATATTAAAAATCTAGATACTTTTTTACGACCGAATAAATTTCGAGGATAAAAAAAGCCGGTTTTATCCAGCTGATTTATTTCTTTCAAGAATATCCCTTAGCGAGAGGAGCTTGCCGGACTTCTGAGGTGTTTTCCTGATCCTATTCATAAGCCTCTCAATGATCGTTTCATTTTCACTATAACAGTCCATAAGAACATAAAGGTCAACCCAAGTTACCTTTCTTTCTCTGTTATAATGGACTGTTTTTATAAAGAGCGAAGTTGGCCAATCCAGGTTGTTCCCTCCAATACCCTCTTCCCTGAATTTAGTGCTTCCCAGTCCAAGCAGTCCGATGCTATGCCTTTCAAATAAAATGTTTCTTTTTTTCGCTTTCTCTTCGATCTCCAGCACAAGCTCTTCTTTGCTCATCTCGAATGAAGTTGGGAACATGATTCCGACTTCTCTTTCCCACAAACCGAGATGTCCTTCAAGAAGCCTCAACTTTATTTCTCCAAATGTTTCCGACATAGCGTCCGGCAGATCCAAGACAATTGGCGCTCCGCCCGCCTTTAATGTTACGTTCGCAATAACCAACTGTTCTTTTTCTATTTTTGTCATTTAAGCTTTCATCTTCTTTGGGTTTTGGAATTAATTTAATGTCTTCCGCGGTATTTGTCAATATAATCTTATATTGAAACAAACGCCATTAATAACATGCAATAATTCAGTCTTAAGGCCCGTCTCTTTACAAAAGGACATATTCCTGATAACATACGACAGTGATAAATATCTTACTATTATTTTTAAGCATATTTATCCTGCATTCTTGTTTTTATGTTAATATGCTAGAATGTTAATGTGATCATGGCCTCATCGTCTAACGGTTAGGACACCAGGTTTTCATCCTGGTAATAGGGGTCCGACTCCCCTTGAGGCTGCATAATTGAAAAGAACGGACTTGCTCCGTTTTTTTTATTTATGTACATTTGGGAGTCGGACGGGAGGGGGTCGGGGAACGGAAGTTACCCGCCTGGGGTGACAGTGAAGCTGAGCTTGCCGAAGCTGAACGCCAGAGGGCAGAAGCCCTATGGAGCGCAGTCCCGAGGACTCGGGATAAGCAGTATGATCTCCCCTTGAGGCTGCATAGAAAAAAGAGCGGACACGTCCGTTCTTTTTCGATAACTATACGAAATGAAAAACTCACATATTATCGAATATTTTTGACATGTCTTCGGCATTCTCCGGTCTTTGAATATCGACTGGAACATTGAATTCTCCGAAAATAATATCGGCTTTCAGCCCGAAATCCATCTCCGCTTTTATGTTGGCCATCTCTTCATCAACAAGCACGGATATGTCCTTCGGCGCGCCTTTCGGCTCACTGCTTGCCTCCGAACAATCCCATTCATTAAAGCCAAGCGGAGCATATCCTTCCCTTCCCGCGGAATCAATACACCAAATATCATCCGTGGATCCAAGAGCTGTCCAAATGACATATGAATTGCTGTCTGAATTGTAATTGACCGAATCCGAATAGGAACTTCCCCATGAAGAGCTTTTCTTGAAACTTTCATAACTCCCATTCTTCTGATAATAAGCATCCATATCCCTCTTCATGCGCTGTGCGTAGCTTTTAACTGAGGAATCTTTCGACTGCAATCTCGCCTTTACCTGCTCCTCGGCAACGGTCTTCTTGATGATCCCTCCCACAAAGTCCTTATCGTAAACGCCATTCAGGCTCATTTTTCGGACAAGAAAATCTTTTTTGCCGATCCAGATATCGATATCGATCTTTTCAAGGACGCTGCCTATCAGTTCGAAATATTTGTTTGTAAACTCATCGAATTCCTTGGATGACTGCGAAGTTATCTCTTTCAGATCGCTTCCGCGCGCCTCGGCGTCCCGCATATCCAATAACGCCTTATAATACCCCAGAACCGCTTGTGCATCGATCTTTGCCTTATAATGCTGAGAATCGGTTCCTTCGATATTTTCAACTCCCAGATCTTCGGAAAATTTTATTATTTTGAATTCGCTAAGCGTCTTTTTTACTTCTTCGCTGGAATATTTGTCGAATGAAAAATCTCCTTCGCTCTTCTTCCTCATCTCTTCAAGATTCATTTCGTACCACTTCCCCTTATATTGTTTTGCCTGTGATCCCAGCATCAACCCCATCATGCCCAGATCAAAATTATTCAATTTGAAATAGGCAAAATCCTTGCCGAAAAGCATTACATCAAAATTGGCGCTATAATCATCGCTCCCCCCTTCAGAAGACATCTCGATATCCAATCCGACATTTGCCGACGATCTCTCGTTTCCAATTTCCGATTGATCGACGTTTTCTTTGAAATTCGCTTTATAAGCCACCCGATAATCCGGCATAATGGTCAAGAAACCCGTACCGGCAGCTTCAGTCGATCTTATCCCCATATCCAGGTTCATATTTCCATTTATGGAATATGTTTTCTGGCTCAGAGTATTTTGGACCGAATAATCGATTACTTCCTGCGGACCGTTGAAATCTTTTTCAATAAGAATATCTTCACGGTTTTTCCCGATCCTGCCGGAATATAAAATAACTGCCAATATGGCAGCAATTGACAATAACCCGACCGCGATCATGATAATGGCGAACATGTTGACGTTCCCTTTTTGATTTTTACAGGCAATTTTTAGCATTTTTGTTTTTTATTTTTGTTTTAATGATTTAATTATAGCATATTTTTTTGAATAAATCAAGTAGTTTGTGGTTGACAGATCAGCATATTTCCCGTATAATTCCATGTCGACAGCAATTGCTGTTGCCTGGAGGAAAAAATGCACGTGATAAATATCGAAAAACGCCTGCCGGATTGCAGGCTATGTGAAAAAATAGAAAAAGAGAAAATGCGCGTTGCTCAGAGAATAGCGCTGTTCTTCAACGCAGATGCGCTCAGCAGACGGAACGGACATGGATTTTCGCACGACGGTGTGATGGGCATTATTAAAGAGATCCGGAAGGATGATGCCGGGAATGTCTATTCCGTGAAACTTGAGAATAGCACTCTGTCGGAGTTCATCCTTTCAAGAATTGACGCGATCATCCTTGTGTGCGACGAATGCGAAAAAAAATATATCGCTTAAGAAAAAAAGTGGAAATGAGGATATCTTATAAATAAGATCGGGTTCCTCTTTTTTTATTTCCCGGATCTAAACCAACAACTGTACGAACCATCAGGCTTTTTGGCGCCACAATAAAAAAGATCGCTCATAAAGCGATCCGTTTGATCTAATGATTCACAGGAATTATCGCGTACTCCTTGCCTTCCGATTTCAGTTTTCTCGCCTTTTCAAGAAGGTCCGTGATCTTTTTCCTCAATTGAGCCGTCTCCCTGTAATTGCCAAGGTGAACCTCCATTTTCGCGACATCCTTTTTGATATCTTCGGTATTCACGCCAAGCAGCTCATACATATATTCCTTATGCCTGAAATCAGAAACAAATTTTTCAGCCGTCACGGCTGATGCAATGTGCTCCGGCTTCAATTTCTCATCTATTTTCAAAAGGAACAGCTCCAGCTCTTCAATAAGATCATCTACATATATCGTTTCTTTCTTCAGAACATTTCTGTCAATTTCCGATTCCTCCTGTAAAGTTTTTAGCACAGATATCGGAAAAAGTCAATGATTCCGGTTTTCATTCCTGAATACAATTAAAAGATCCGCCGGCTTATGCCCTGCGGATGTGTTCATGAAACATTCAGTTTTTTTTATCCTTATTTATGGCCCTGACGATATCGCCAAGAACCTCATCTGTATTTTCCGGTTCGAATCTGCAATATACGATCAAGGCGTCCATTTTTCCGATAGCATTTATGTCCTTCTCGGATATTTTCATGCGCTTTTCGATCTCATCAACGCCGTTCACTCCTCTTTCAACAAGCCTCTTTTTGAGCCATGAAACATCATCGGGAAGCAGCGCTATGACCATCACTTCTCCATAAAGTTCCATCACCTGCCTGCATCCGTTCAGCGTAAGATCCATCACGACTCCGTTGTTGTTTTCATCCAGAAGCAAATTCCGGAATTCATCCAACATGATTCCATAATAGTTTCCGGAATATTCATCCCATTCCAAAAGTTTTCTGTTTCTGATCATGCCCTGAAATTCTTCCGAACTGACATATATGTGATTGTCATCGTCAGGCCTGGCCTTCCTTGTTGTAATGGTTTTGGGCCTTGCGAAATCCAGTTCTTTCACAAGCAGCTTCGCATAGAAGCTCTTCCCCACTCCGGAAGGGCCTATTAAACAAACTGTTTTTTTCATCCGATCACCTCCGAAATTTAAATATCTCCTTTAAATATTAACCGGTAATTATTATTTAAAGTACCCAACATTGTATCATATTTTAGCTAAATGTCAATGACAGCAGCGTATCTGCAGAAAAGCGGGTTGACAAGTCAGAAGTTTCAGTATAATCTATCATAGCGTTACCCTAACTGTTAGGGTAATGTTTTTTGACAACAAAATACAGAGGTGAAAAGTTGAAAGACAGAAATCTAGTCAAGACACTGGCAGTTGCCATCGTTATGATGCTTGTGGCATCAATGGCCCTTGCAGTAGTGTCTGCACAGACAATAGAGAAAGACAAGAAGGAAAAAGACAAATTTGCTCCAGGAGAGATCCTGATCAAATTCAAAGGGGATGAAAAATATAAAAAAATAAAGGTGTCGCCCGGTTCCGAACTTAAAGAACTTGAGAGATACAGCAAGGATAAGAATGTCGAATTCTTAAGCTTGAATTATATTGTTCATATAAGTTCCGTACCAAACGATCCTGAGTTCCAAAAGCTTTGGGGAATGGATAATGTAGGCCAAACGGGCGGTACTCCGGATGCCGATATAGATGCACCGGAAGCCTGGAACGTTCAGACGGGAAATAACACAACCGTTATAGTAGTTATCGATACCGGAACCGACTATACTCATCTCGATCTTATAAACAACATATGGATCAATCTCGATGAGATCCCGGGAAATGGGATCGATGACGATGGAAACGGATACATTGACGACATTCATGGAATAGATACGGCTAATGACGATTCCGACCCTATGGATGACCATGGGCACGGCACTCACGTCGCCGGTACGATCGGAGCCGTTGCAAATAATGGCATAGGTGTTGCCGGCGTAAACCACAATGTAAAGATCATGGCAGTGAAATTCCTCGGTGCTGACGGCTCGGGATATTTGAGCGATGCGATCGATGCGATCAATTATGCCAGAGAGAATGGCGCGGATGTGATGAGCAACAGCTGGGGCGGAGGAGGATATTCCTCGCTTCTGGAAAATGCCATAACTTCTTCAATTGAAAAAGGCGTAGTGTTCATAGCGGCAGCGGGAAATTCCGCAAGCGACAACGATGCCTATCCGGCATATCCTGCGAATTACCCCGGGGTAATATCAGTTGCAGCAACGGATCATAACGATCAGCTTGCATATTTCTCCAGCTATGGAAAAAACACGGTTCACCTCGGAGCTCCGGGAGTTGATATCTATTCCACGGTTCCGAATGGAACTTGCGCTCTTTGCAGCCCAACAGGCTACAACACGCTTAGCGGAACATCGATGGCAACACCGCATGTTTCAGGAGTCGTTGGATTGATCATCTCGCAATTCAATGAGATCAGGCGCAACGTTCCGGCAATAGAAGCCCGGCTTCTTGGCGGAACGGATCGAATCCCGTCTCTATCCGGAAAAACAGTGACCGGAGGAAGACTGAATGCGTTCAATGCTCTGGAAACCGACATAATTCCTCCTGCAGCAATTTCCGATCTGAATGTGAGCGGCACGTCTACGATGTCCGCAACACTAACCTGGACAGCTCCGGGAGATGACGGCATGGAAGGAAGAGCAAGCGCATATATCATAAGATATGCTCCGGCAGTGAATTTCCAATGGGACACAGCGACGCAACTGAACAGCGTCATTATTCCCAAAGAGGCAGGTTTGACCGAAATTTTGGAAATTACCGATTTGAATTCCGACACCGAATATTCATTTGCCATAGAAGCTGTCGATAATGTCGGCAATCCGGCGGACATCTCGAATGTTGCCAATGGGATCACAAAGATTCCCGTTATTGTTATGAACCATAACTTCGAAAATGGGCTTAATGGATGGTGGCATTCCGGAAACTATGATAATTGGCAATTAGGTTCTTCAACTATCATATCGGCTCACTCGGGAGTAAATGTCTGGGGAACCAATTTGAACGGCAACTATCAATATGACAATATGAAGGAGTCATTGACATCCCCCGCTTTCAGTCTGAAGAATCTGAAATCTGCGATTCTGCGATTCTGGCACTACTATTCGACCGAACCGCATTATGACGGAGGAATAGTGGAAATCTCATTTGACGGAGGAACTTCATGGTCCGAGATCGCGCCCATCAATGGATATCCCGAAGACGCCTTGTCCTCAGGCAACCCGCTCGGAGCAGTTCCGGCATATAGCGGAAGATCGGCTCCCGGCTGGACTGAGGAAACGTTCGATCTTTCAAACTATATCGGAAACGATAACGTGATGATCAGATTCACTTTCGGCACTGATTACTCCATCTTCTATTATGAAGGATGGTACATCGATGACGTCAGCGTCCTGGGCGAAGCGGCGGAAATGCCTCCGGACGGCCCTCCGACAGCGATCGAGCAGAATGTAGCGACAGATGAAGACAATTCCATCAATATAACCTTAGCGGGTCATGATCCGCTTGGAAATCCCATAGAGTTCTTCATGGAAGCTCAGCCTCAAAATGGCTTAATAAGATTGGATCCGGATTTTATCCATAATGGAAAATTGACGTATATGCCGCGGCTGAACTTTAACGGCATAGATCCATTCCTTTTCAGGATAAACAACGGGCTGATCGACAGTGCGCCCGCAACTGTTGAAGTGACCGTAAACGCGGTGAACGACGCTCCGACAGCAAATTCGCAAGATGCGATAACCAATGAAAATACGGCGCTGAAAATAACCGGTACGGCAAACGACGTGGACAGCAGCAACCTGAAATATAGGATCGTTTCGTATCCGACAAACGGAACTCTGAATCTCGATCCGAATTTTGCTTCGAATGGCAATACCACCTACAATCCCAATCCGGGATTTACCGGTTTGGACCATTTTGAATTCGCAGCGAACGATAGCATGCTGGAAAGCGCTCCGGCAACGGTGAATATAACCGTCGTTCCGGTTCCCAAGAAGTGCTGGGACAAAAGCTATGCGTATCTTGTGAACAATCCGAACCAAGCAAAGAAATTCGCAAAATGCGCATATGGAAGCTATGCCTATTCGAGGACCGTAACATTGACCAAAAAAGCAAGTGCATACAAATATGCCGATCCTGGAAACAACCAGAACTGGACCATTATAAGAGTCGGACTTTCCCAAAAGCCGATAACTCAGATAATGTCTCCGAGCGGAAAATGGTATCCCACAAATGCGGATTACTATCTGCCATAGATCAGCAACAAGTCCCCCAACAGGGACTTTTTTTTATTAAAAAAACAGCATTATTTTGCTGTATGTGCCGTTAGCATCATTAATATAATTACAATAAATGAGATTGCTACTACCACGAATCCAGCTTGTGCATACTCCGCTGATCCCGTAATTCCTCCCTTTTTCAATACCGGAAGCAAGATCATCATGCCAAGCGTTATGACTATCGGAACGGCAAGCACGGCTTCGGGAAATACTGCTTTTGCGACAAGTAATCCTGCAATTGTCACTAGAGACGCTATCTTTGTAGCCCTGCTGAGTTCTATATGTTTCATTTGATCCCTCCTGATTAGCTTTAATATATAGCATAAAGACAATATGTCAAGCATAATCAATTGCTAATTATTCTGTGACGAAAACAAGAAACAGTTTTATAAAATATCATTTGATACCCACCTGCCTTTTCAATATCAAATCATCTTTTCCATCTTTTCCATCTTATTCTTTTCCATCTTATGCCCGTTGACAAATCGGGCAAAATGATTATAATAGCAATAATCAACAATAGGAGGGATAACAATAAAGAAAACGGAATGTATTTTTAAAAGATTCAGGCATTATATCCTATACCAGAACAAAAAACTAGGAGAAGTGATATTTTTTATATCATTTCTGGCCACACTACTTACAATCTTTAGCCTGATGAGCGGCGAAGTGGAAAAATCCGCATTATCAATAATCGCACATTATATTGCTTTCGGAATTGCATTTTCGGCAACGCTTTTCTCTTCGGGTATGGGAAATTGCTAAAAACCTATTATTAATAGGCTTTTTTATTATTATCGATACGCACGATCTTCCGAAAAGTACCACCCCCATAATCGATATGAAGTTGACATCATTCATAATCACATTTATATTCATACATGAATAGGAGGGCTATGTATTATCCTCATAGCATAAAGACTATACGGACAAAAATATATCCTGCTCAAAAAGGAATGCGGGAACCCGGACAACAGAAAACGATCGGTCATATCCTATGGATGCTTGGCGAGATCGAGAACATGAAGTGCGACCAATCCGCAAAAGCGGGACGATGGATCGGATGGATCCTGGCAAATATGGAATTCATGAACATCATATCAAATGAAGAATCCCGCGACATGATCAGGATCGATGTCACAAACAATAACGACTGAATGACTATTTCAGTCTTTTTTCAAATAAAAAAGGAAACATTTGTTTCCGGTTAGAAAAATATCGTTTGCGATGGCCTTCCTCCATATACATGTCGTATTGGAAGCCTCGGATCGTCAGGCATAGTCATCGCGATCCCCGATCCTTCTTTTTCCACAAATTCTTTCAGTATCCTGCAAGCTTTTTCGGGATTCCCGGCGGAAACCGCATCATATATTTTTTCTATAGTTTTTTTATATTCCTCTTTCCGCTTTATTTTATCTGCCTCCTCCTGCTCTTTCATGATCTTTTCGCGCTCGATATTCATCTTCGCGATCACTTCATCCAAAGATGACTCTCTCTTTTCTTTCTCCATTTATCTTCCTCCATTGGACAATTTTAATTAATTATACCGGCAAAGTCAAATAAAAAAAAAGCAAGATGCGTTGATCCTGCTATTTACGCTCCGCTATAGAAGCTTCTTCTCGCTTCCCCTACCGGAGAATCGTCTTTCTGATCCCATTCAAAACCTTTTTCAACAGCTTTTTCTTTTTCCTGTTCTTGTTTTCCGTTCTTCATCACTCATTCCTCCTAGTACGCTATTCCCATGCTTTCCAGCTCATTCTTCGCCAAAATCAATTTTTTGGCAAGTTCTTTTCTATCCCTTTCGATCTCTTTCAGTTTTTCTTCTATCGCGTCTTTTTCTATTATCTTTTTATTTGTGCGAAGTATTCCGAGGATCTCCGGAAGCCTTTCTTTCCCGAAAAGATCCTCTATATCCCGTACATTCAAAGATAATAATTTTCCAAGACTGATGCAATTTGCCATTATTTATCCCTCCTGTTTTAAAGCAGCCCATCTTTTCCCGATGGACCGCTTTTATGTGTTTAAAATGTTTTTTAAATACACAAAAACCGTCCATCCGGAACGGATGAGCTCAAACATGATGATAGGTTTTTGCGATCTAATGTCATTTTATTATTTATGGGATCAAGTTATTTCAAAATTCAGTTTGCCGGTAAATTTGGTCGCCTTGATATCTCTGTCGTCTATATAGTGATAGTTCCCTCCCCTGGGCTTTCCGAAGATGACTTTATGGAATTTGAACCCATGCGCCTTGAGCCATTTTTCGGTTACCCGCCTGTGCTCTTCGGTCCTGGAAGTGAAAAACGTAACTATATGACCCTCATTGAACCATTCATTGATCTTCTCTTTCGATCCCTCGATTTCCCCCGCCGACGGCATCCTTTCGGGCTGTTCATTCGGAATATCTTCGCAGACGACTCCGTCAATGTCTATTATAATATTACTAAAACCGTCTTTAAGCCGCGGACTTTTGTTTTTGTCGGGACTTACAAGCACATCCGTACGATCCTGCATCTTCATTATTATATGTTATTTTTAAAAAACAGCTCACCTTCTTTGTGAACCGCTTTTGCGTATCTTTTGATGTATGTCCTAGACACGCAAAAACCGTCCAACTGATGATGAACTGGATGACGAAGACAATATTAGTTTTCTTTCAATAGGGCTCATGGCTGAATGTTATTATGCATCGCATTAATATTCTACACTTTCTATTGATCATGTCAAGTGATTTTTTGGAATTAACACACAGCGCTTATATTACAAAAGACACCGCAATAAAGCGGTGTCTATCAATTTTCAAATTGGGTGCTACATGACGCTTGCAGAATATGCCACCACGCCATATAATGTCCCCGAAAGGACCATTATGGTTACGCTTAGCGCCATGTCCAGCATGGAATCAATGAATCTTTCCATATTATTTGCTTAATTAATTAAGCATACAATAGATTGTATGCTCACCCGTGCAATAAGTATAGCACACTTTCATACATAAATCAATAGCCCATTAAGCTGATTCTAAGCTGATTCTTGCAGCAGTTGACATTATGATGTTTTTGTGCTATAATCAAACATCAAACAAAAATACTTTTAGGAGGTAAGAATTAAATGACTGCAGTAGAAACCATTCAGGCTGTATTGGAGGGTGGCGGAAACCTCCTCTACAATTATGCATGTTTCCGAATATTGCGAACCCCTTTGGTCTACAATATCGAGATAACCGGCGATTGTCCGCTGGATTGCGAACATTGCTATTTCCACAGGGAATGGAACTGTGGAAAAAATAGAGACCTCGAGGACGAATATTGGATGAAAGTCGTCAACGAGAATAGCGACAAACCTTTTGTTTTCACAGGAGGAGAGCCGGCGCTTCGCATGTCGCTCGTAAAAAAAGCTTTTGGAGTTCTTGGAAGAAGGTTGATATTGATCAGCAACGGAACCATAAAATTCCCGCTGGCGATTGAAACCAGGGTCTTCATAAGCCTTGATGCAGCCACAGAAGAGCTGCATGACAGTATAAGAAGAAAACCCGGCACATTTAAAAAGATCCTCAAAAACATCAGAGGAGATAAGCGAGTGATACTGGCTCCGACGATCTCAATGACGAATTACAAAGAGATCGAGAAGCTGGTCCAACTGGCCCGCGAACTGGGAGTTTATGGCATAACTTTCAGCCTTTATACTCCTGAGAAGAAAAAACATCCCGCCGATCCGGATGATCAGCTGACACTTCAAGGCAAAGAACTTCTTGAAACAGCGGGAATGCTGAGAAAAGTTCTTCGGGAGAACCCTGATATTGTCTTTTTGACAGAAGGGATGATCGACCTGTTCGTCACAAAGGAGCATGTTCCGAACTGCAGCCTGAAAGCCAGTCCGGAAAAACCCGGATGGGTCAGATCGCGGAATCCCGCGGATATGGATAAATATCCTTGCGTTATCGGAGGAAATGTAGACTGCGAGAAATGCGGCTGCAACATTCCGATAAACATGGCTGATCTGAAAGACCAGGCATGGAGGATGCTGACCTTCAGAAAGAACGATGCCAAAAACATCGTAAGAGTGGCAAAAATGTTCACTCTCCAGAAGGAATATATCTCTCCATCAGACGAAACAGATCCTGCTTAACAGCGGGATCCTTTTTATTTATGAAATATCGGCATCTAATTTTTTATTTCTTCCCTTATTGACTTAGCGAGAAACCCAAACTCGACATAACCTGAATCCCTGTTAATATGACCCGCATTCCGGAGAACTGCCGGCTCAACGTTCAGATCTCTTGCGAGGTCTATCCCCTTTTGGACCGGAACATATGGATCATTGTCTGAATTGATGACATAGAAATGCATGCAGTTGCGCTTTATTTTGTTCCAATCAAAAGCCTTCACCGTAAAAGTTCTATTCAGTACGTCAAAGTCGGGATTATCGAGAAGTCCCGTAAAGCCCGCAACAAAATATGCGGCTCTGACCGGATGATCGATCCTTTCTAGCACTGAAAGCAGGAACGCGGTTCCAAGGCTATGCCCGACAATAATGGCATCCTTGTTCAGATATCGTTCATATTCGTTGAAAATTTCCAGCCACTTTTCAAGAGACTGGCCCAGGGGCGTCGGAAATCTCGGGACAAAAACCTGGCACCCATATCCTTCAAGTTCCGACTTGAGCCATGGAAACCAATTACCTTCGGGGCTTCCCCCTGTACCGTGAACTATGACAACATTCGCCATCGATAAAAGATTAATTTGCATTATATGATAATTCTATAATCAAGGGACCGAACGGTCAAACTTTGTGCGGAACTCCGAAATTCAACGCGCACAAAAACATGTCCCGGGCATCCGAATAAGAAAAAAAGCGCTTTTATTCTTGCGCTTCGATCATCTTTGGAAAATATTTTTTCAATATAGCATACACAATAATGGCTATTAGCGATAACAGGTAGAAGCTCCTTGAGAGCTGGGATCCCTTTATCGCGAACAGGATCACCGACAATATCGCAAGCAGCAGGCACAGGTCTTTCAGAACCGCCGACATCTTTCTTTTTAAATCGTCTTCGGCAGGCAACATCATTATAAAAACGATGATTATGATAAAATAAACCGTCTCTAATATTGCCGCGACCTGCTGCATGTCTACCGTATTCGGGATGCTATATGCCAAATCCATTAATTGCGAAAGGTCCATATGTCAAACCTCCTTAAGACCAAGATCGATTATAGTCCCCTGTCGGATATTGTCAATCACGGAGATTTTCTCCGGATCTAATACAGATCAGCGTTTTTGAAAGGTATGAGCGCAAGAACCACCGCTTCCGAATAATATTTCGTCCTGTCTATCGCATTTCCGGTCAATATGCCTACAGCTCCGTTCTGCTGTTTGGAATTATTCCTTTTGAAAACAATGTCATCCGCCTCCCCCAATTCTCTTCCTTCTTTGATAAGTTTCACAACTTCTTTCGGCAGAAAAAAAGTTCCCGTCCTGGATTTTCCATATTTTTTTGACGACCTTATAACCACCCACGCGAAAGCTTCCATCTCTTTGCCGACCGGTTCGATCCCGCCCTCAATGCCGACATAGAGATCCGCAGACCTATCCTCGGCGAATGCATTATCAACTCTGTTTGTTGCGCCCCTCAGAGTTTCCTCATTATCAAACGGCTGATCCTTGACCCCGGAAGGAACCGAGACTCCGACAAACTCGAACTTCTCGCCGATAAACATTTTTTCAAATCCCTGCCTTACCGCTTCGATCTTAACCGGATTTTTCGAAGCAATGACAACTTTTTTCATGATCTTTTTATTATAATGATTAAATGCGCCCGGAAAGCCAAGTTACATGCGATCCATTGAAAATATTATTAAATTCTCATTGAGAAAACCAATGAGTCTTTCTTCGCCCAGTTATTTTTAATATATCCGCACTTCTTAAAGCCTTTTTTGAGATGAAATCCTATCGAGGCTTCATTGTCGATATCGCAATCGCTCATGATCTCCCTTATCCCCTGTTTTTTCGCGATCTTTTTCATGTTTTCAAATAACCGCGAGGCCAGACCCGTCCTCCGGCATTTCTTCTTTACGAATATATCTTGAAGATGGATCTTGTTCCAGAGTCGTCCCCAGACGCAATATGCGACCACCCGGCCGCCGGAAACCGCGATAAGGGATCTTTTCTCCTTAATGCATTCTTTTATGTGCATTTCGCCTGATGTCATGTTCCTGCTCCACCATTCGGGCCATGACTCCATGCTTAATTTGACGCAGGTTTCAGCGTCTCTTTCTTCGGCTATTTTGATCCTATATGGCGTTAAACTGTTTTTCATGGTTCCGAGCTTATTGATCATATTATAGCAAAAAACCGCCTGGTTAAAAAGCGGTTTTTCGTGTGAGTAAACTTGCTATTTCTAAGCTTTCCAATAATTTCATCTACATGACATAGCGGCCCCCTGCCCGTTCTCCGCTTCTTGACGCCCTTGGCTGATCTCTTTCTTCATCGCCATATTCATCTTCCTGATCATCTTGCTCATCCTCTTTTTCTTCTTCCATATATTCGCTGTCATCTTCATCGTCATTGTCTTCATTGTTTCCGAATATTTCTTCACAGCGTTTTTTCAACAGGTCCGTATCAGATACTGCCTGCGGACCGGGAGAAACGGCAGGGACCGGCAATGGCTGGTTCTCCTTGACTGTGACCGAGGCAGTCGATCTGGTCTGTTCGCTTGAAGCTGTGATCAATACAGATCCCGGGCTTTGCGCATGGAATGATCCGCCGTCATCGATATTCCCGACGCTGGCATCAGAGCTGGAATATGTAATCACAACTCCCGCCATCGGCTTATTGTTCTGATCATAGGCTGTGGCCCTGAACAACTCAGTATCTCCTGCTTTCATTTCGACTATCGCCGGCGAAATAATGATCTTTGTTAGGACCGGGGATATTTCGGGAGGCGGGGGCGGTTGTGGGGCCGGACTTGGAGGAGGAGGCGGAACGACTCCGATATCCCCTATATAATATGCACTCAGGGCGGCAAGATCGCTCCCCGGGTGGGGCTTACCCGAAAAAGCCGCCGTAGCGTCTTTTCCGCAATATGGGGTGATAGCGGAAGCCCCACCTGAATGCCGGCTCAGAAAATTAGTGACATTATAAACTTTATTGTTAATGGCGAGCCAGCAGTCGCCGGGAGCGTTATGCTTTGCCATATTTGCAGGATCTATAGTTTGCGCATTTATCCGCCTGGCACTTCCAATATCCAGCATCGGATATACCAGAAGGAGGGATCCTAAAGTTAAAATGCCTAAAGCCATCCTTCTTAGTCTTGTTTTTTTTTCCATAATATTCATGTTAGTGATAAACTTCGCGCGATCTTATAAAATTTTATCGATCGTTTACCTGCCCACCAAAGCAAAGACGCATCGTTTAAAAAATAATTACAAAAAAGATCCATGTAATGAAACATGAATCCGGACAAATAAAAAGGTATTTATAGGAACTGAGAATGTCAGATGATAATTCCGGCAATACAGTTATTCTCGATCAATCCGCAGATGATCCACAGGGCCTTATAACAAAACAATTTCTTTTTGCGGATCCGTAGTTAGAACAATTTCGTTATTATCCGAAATAAAAAAGTCTATTTCGCTTCTTATACCGAATTTATCCTTAAGATAGATCCCCGGCTCAATAGTATATGCCAGATTTTTTACCAGCCTTCGCTTATTTCTTTTATAGATCCAATTCGGCTTGGGACCATGATCCTCCCGTGTTCCGATCGAATGTCCGAGTTCATGCAAGATGTTCTTTTCATATCCCCCCTCTTTGATTATCCCGAAACCAACCGATTCTATGTCGTTTCCGGTGGGAATTTCATTGTTTTTCAACCGATCAACAATATAGCCCAGGGAACTGTCCCTGGAGTCTATCACAATATCGAATACCTTTTTAATTTCCGTGGGGACTTTTTTACCGCTAAAGGCGACCCAGGTTATATCCGCAAAAGGAGCACCCTCCGTCCCCATCCTTGCCCAAAGATCAATGAGAACAAGGGTGTTGTCTTTCAGTTTTTCAGAAATTTTTTTGGGATAATATAATGGAATTGCGGAATTTTTATTAAATGCCACTATGGGCGGATATTTATCGGTTTCCAGACCGTACTCATTATATTTCCCGATTATGAATTGCTGCGTCTCATGCTCGGAAATGGATCTATCTCTTCTGAGAAGATCAAACGTCAGATCTTTTATTTTGATAAGCGATCTCGCCGCTTTTTTATGATATTCTATTTGTTGTTTTGTCCACATAGAATTGATCTATTGAAGCTGCATAAATGAATTATAGGACTGCCCGACTGATATTATTTCGAAAAATTCTTATAGACCCTGACGATGAACACTGAGGCGATGCCCCAAAGAAGCGGAAGCCATATGGGTATATTGAAAACATCCGGGTTCTCATAGGTCCACGCCCCAAGGCTTATCGCAATATATTCGGCGATCGAGCCGAAGATCGAACAGAGAAGAAAAGTTTTCACCTCTTCTTTTGATCTTTCGATCGAGAGCATCAGCACTGCCATAACAAGCAAAACCGCAAATACCATTAAACTGCTCCTCCACATCACTGCGACGCTCGTCAGAGAGATCACCGCAAAAATATTCGTAAGCCTGTATCTGTTTTTTCCGGACATATTATTGATATTTATTTGTTATTATTCATTAATATTTCAGCATCTATCGTTCGCGCAAACCATTAGACTTTCGCATAGATTTTTCCGGCCTATTCACATCATATGCTGAATACGCCCAGAATAAAAGCGTTGGAATGAATGCAAGGGGTGTTATAAAAAATAAATAGAAATCAATTGCCCAAACAAGAGATCCCATAAAAAGAAAAATTGCTCCGCGCCTGCGCTTTCCGACAGCAAAATGACCGGTGCCCGGTATGCCCATAGACATTGCAAGCGGAATTATTTTTTCCAGACCGTTTTTTTCATCCAGAAGCGATTTATAGATATAATAACCGGAAACCAGCACGACTCCGGCCCACATCATTAAAATGGATATTAGGAATGAAACAAGCAATATGGGCGGCCATCCGGTCTGTGACAAAACGTAAGCAAAAATAAAATAATCATACTTCGGGGTCGTCGGATAAAATATAGTCCATCCTGCATAAAGACAGAGCGCAATGAACCAATTGGCTATCCTTAGTCTTTTCGCAATTACCGAATTTTTATATGCCCACAAAAAACTTAGTGCCACTATGACGGGCTGGGCAAAGATCCAAATTTGTCCGCGAAAATCAATATTGAAAAGTATCCAGGGGATGTCCCCCCACACATGTCCGTCATTCGTGAGGAGCTCGCTTATTCCCGTCTCGATCGCCCATCCGGAAAGATCGGCCTGATCGATCTCGGCTCCGCCGAACACCGGATAAAAGATAAAAAAAAGTACGATGATCCTCGCAAAATCCCAATAAAAAAGTTTCTTTTTGTTTTCCATAAATAATTCTGACTCTAAATAACCGACGCCTTCACTTGATCTATACCATTATATAAAAATGCCCGAATTCCAAATCTTGACGCAACATCGATGTTATTTTGGATATCGTCGAAATATACGACCTCATCAAGCTTCAGTTCCGGGAATTCCTTTTTCAGTTCCGCCGCCACCTGATCCCAGAATTCTTCATGGCATTTCCGAAATCCGATGCGACATGAGATAAAATGACCGTCAAAGATATCCCCGAAGCCCATCTCCCTCAAAAGAAATTCCGCCCTGTTTGCCATCTGATCAGTGCATAAATAGCACTTCACTCCCCCGCCCCGGAGTTCTGCCACCAGAGAAACCAGATCCTTGTCCAGATATTTCCTCTCGAAATCGAACTGCCGCTCAAAATAATCCCCGGCCGATCCGGTCCATCCGAATTTTTCAAGATATGGCATAATGCATATTTGCGCATCAGCCTTCCCCTCTGAACATTGCCGGCTGTCCTCTCCCTGATAGAATGCATTCAGACTCTCTTGAGCATCCTCATATCCCTGCCTCTGCAATTCTTTACTGAAATAGTGAGGGAGATTTATCAAAACTCCATCGACATCGAATAGTACGACCTTGGTTCCATTCATAATGTTTTTTGCAGAAGATTTGATCATTTCTTTTTGCCATATAAGATCCTTTGAATGAACAAAACGAACCATAGGGTTCCATTTAAGATCGAAATTGCGGCGGAAGAATATAATCCGAGACTCCAGAAAGCAATGGACATGGCGAACAGGCCGACAAAGGTCGGGATCGAGGCTTGGAACTTTATGGGTCCAGTTTTTTCCTTAAAGCCATAATAAGCCTGAAAGATCAGTGAAACGGAAAAAAGCACGTTTGCAACTGATATAACACCGTCTTGCCAGATCATATTTTTTTGGTTATTGGTAAATAAAAAATCTCTGCTGCTGCTCCATATATATTATATCGCAATAACGTATCGGTTTCAAACAAAACCATCACAAACATCATAAAATATGGATCATGAAGACTAAACCTGTGACTTAGATCATTGACATCGTTTCCTTTTCCTGCTTTATTTATTATATTTCCAATATAAAATTGGAAAAAGGAGGAATCAACATACAAACCAAAGAAGAAAGACTTCTCAACACGATTAGTGAAATGTTTTATGCCGCACCGGCGCTTCTGCACCCGCTTGTGAGAAAATGCCATGACGAAAACTTCGAAATACCCGCGGATATAAAAAATATTCTGGAAAAAAAAGGATTCATTATCGATGGAACAGTGCCCGAAAATATCAAGCAATTCATCGTCAAAAACATAAAAATAACCGGAAAAAACAGAATTTCCATGACAATGTAAGAGACCTTTGATATTATCTTTCAAAGGGCTTTTTTTGAAGAACACAAAAAATACCGCTCTCGTCATAGTGTGTCTTGTATGATAAGCTATTGATATGAAAAAGAAATGCAAAATCCGGCTGGCTTTGATCCTATTCGCAATTGCGGCGTTTTTATCCGCGTTCTTTGTGCTGTCCTATGATCCTCCGGAAAAAATAACCATAAATTACGACAATGGGGACAGAGGCAAAATAATTAAAAACAGTCCGCAGGGCGACAAGCCCTCCGGAGATAGCATTAAAAAAGAAAATACCGAGACGATCGATCGGCAAGCTACTGTTGAAAAATGGAAGGGAGAGGACATTTCCCGGATCAAGACGGATAAAAAATTCATCGCGCTGACATTTGACGGCGGAGCGAACGCGGATGGAGCTGGAAAGATATTATCTATTTTGAAAGATAACGGCATAAAAGGAACATTCTTCCTCACGGGAAAATTCATCGAAAAATATCCCGGTGAAACCGCAATGATATTCGCAAGCGGCGGCAATGTCGGAAATCATAGCTATTCCCATCCGTATTTTACGAAATTAACAGGCGAGGAGATCAACACCGAGCTTGAAAAAACCGAAAATGCCCTTTTGAAATTGAATTTGGAATTCCATCCTTTTTTCCGCTTTCCATACGGCGACAGGAATAGGGAGACAATTTACGCCATAAATGGCAAAAATTACATCAGCATAAGATGGACAGTCGATTCCCTGGGATGGGAAGGAACCTCCGGCGGAATGACAAAGGAATCGGTCGAAAGCAGGGTCCTTTCAAAAGCCGCTGCCGGCGCAATCGTCCTGATGCACCTTGGGACCAATCCCGACGACAAAACCCAACTTGATTCCGAGGCCCTGCCCGGAATAATCAGCGCATTAAAAACGCAAGGTTATGAATTTATGACAATGACGGAAATGCTTAATTATAAATAAATGGGTGCTTTACCGACATCATTTTACGATCGCCCTACTGAAATTGTTGCCAAAGAACTTCTTGGCAGTTTTTTATGCAGAGAAATAGGCGGCAAGGTTGTTAAGGGCAAGATCGTAGAAACGGAAGCGTATCTGGGAGTAAAAGATCTCGCCTGCCACACCTCAAAGGGAAAAACTCCGAGAAATGAGGTTATGTTCGGACCTCCTGGACGCGCCTATGTTTATTTCATATACGGCATGTATCACTGTTTCAATATTGTCTCAGAAAAAGAAGGAAATCCGTGTGCGGTTTTAATAAGAGCGCTAGAACCGACAGTCTTCTGCTCCGACAACACAAAATATAAACAACTGAATGGTCCTGCAAAACTTTGCAGAGAATTTAAAATAGATAAAGAGTTGAACGGCTGGGACCTGACATCCGGAAAAAAGCTTTGGATCGAAGATGGCGAAAAAATAGGACCAGATCGGATAAAAAAATCCAAGCGTATCGGCGTGGATTATGCGGGAGCCTGGAAAGATAAATTGCTGAGATTCTATATCAAAAATAATGAGTATGTTTCAAAAAAATAAAGGCTTGGAGATCAAGCCTCTTTTTAATTTATGTAGCCAAGGTCTTTCCATGCAAAATAGGTATCGCACATGAACCATAGAGCGAAAACTCCCATAAAAACTATTCCCATTACCGCTTCTTGGACTGATATATAGCCGATATTCAGCGCAAACTGCGCTCCCAAAACAAAAAGGCCATTTATCAGAACTACCATAATCAACAACGTCCTCATAATACTCTCACCTCTATAAAATTTTACCACTTAAACAACGAAAGTCAATGGACCCTGCTCTGCTAAGCTGCGAAGTACCGGCCCGTATGGTTCCGATAATGAAATAAAAAAGCGCGCTTATTGCCCGCTCTGTGTTCTGCAAAACCGATATGGTTTTATTCCATAAATACCTTTATAACATTCTTGATGTCCTCCTTCGTTTTTCCCCTTATTTCTTTCGATACCTCGATCCTGGCCATAACACCCTTAAGGTATGCCTTAACCTCATTTTCATACCTTATCTCGGAAAGCGTATTCAGGATGTTCCTCAAGATCTGAACATTCAGCATGCTTTCTTTCGTTTCATATATTTCCCTCTCAAGAATTTCTTCATGAAGCTCGATCAGGGTTTCAAGGCGCATGCATCTTTGTTCCCGATATCCCTTCAGCAGGATGCCGGTTATATTTCCTCCGCTTTTCACATTTTTGTTTATTTTCAGGTTCTGATACAGCAGATCCAGAACTTTATCTTTCAGTTCCGGAGGCGCATATTTGATCACTTCGATCATAATTTTCCTCCAAAAAGACAATAACAGTGAAATTGTATCCTGTCAACAATCCCAAAATATGCAAGGTCTTTCTCTCGATGACTTCATCGCTTCAATTCCGACGGATGTTCCCAGATTATAATCCCCCGGTAATCCTTGCCTTATGCTTTATTTGTGTTACAATGGCGAAAAAGGAGGGACTTAATGCCGAGAGAAGAAAGTTTTGAAGACTGGTGGAACAGGACATATTTGGAAAATATCGAAGAAAAGATCAAGAACGGAACTCCGCTATCTGAATTGGAATGGAGCATCCATTCAACAAACCAAGATTGCAGAGGATCAGCAATCGTTTTTATAATATCATTTATAATAACCCCGCTTCTCCTCTATATCATCGTAATGACCTAATCAAGCACGGAAATAGCACCGTGCTTTTTCTATTTTTTAAAGACAGACCACATTAAAAAAACAAGTCATACGAATAATATTACTCACGGTTTCCAATGAAGAAAGGATATCATTTTTCCATTCGCCTTGTGATATGACATAAACGCCAGTGAATCGCCTACTTTCGTCCAAGCTCTTTCAATGCCATCTTAATTCTTTCGCCGACATCCTTTATCTCGGGAGAAATTTCCGACAGCGCTTTCTTCGCCTGGAATGAGCTGTATCCCAGACTCACCAAAGCCTCAAAGGCATCAGAATGGTCGCTGATCTCCTTGCCTTTCTCCTCCGATCTGTCGACATCGGAAATTGAGAATTTGTTCTTGAGCTCCAAAATGATACGCTCCGCCGTTTTTTTCCCGATCCCGGAAACGCGAGTCAGGATGCTTGAATCCTCTTTCGCGATCGCGATCTTGATCGTTCTCGAATCCGCAAGAGACAGTACACCGAGAGCCGTTTTCGGTCCGATCCCCGAAACAGAGATCAGATGCTCAAAAAGCTCCAGATCCCCATAATCCGGAAACCCGTAAAGAGTGAGCGCATCTTCCCGGACGTTCAGATATGTGAAAAACTCCACCGTGTCTCCAATCTTGCTTGAATCGGACAAAGCGAACACCTTATATCCTATGTTTCCCGTAGACACAATGACAAACTTTTCTTTTTTCAGAATAACTTGCCCTTTTACGTATGAGATCATGTGCGTGAGTTAGGAATTACAGATTAAAAATCGGAAAATTGGAACTGCACAAACGATCACCGTTTCATGTTCCATGTTTCACGTTTCATGTTTATATGATAATGCCATTTGACAATTCCAGCAAATTGTAATAGTATGCAATTAACGTAAACGCTGGAATTTACACGAAATTAACCTAAATAATAATCTTAAAACTACAGAATTATGCCAATGACACAATCTGCAAGGAAAGCCCTGAAGCAAAACATAAAGAAAAGGGAGCGGAATCTCGCAAAAAGCAATCATATAAAAAAGCTCATGAAGGATCTCAACACATTTTTAAATAGTCTTGAAAAATCCTCGAAAAAAGTCACCGCCGAAAACAAGAAGGAAGCCTATGCGAAACTGTCGGAAGTATATCAGGCAGTCGACAAGGCCGTGAAAAAGGGAGTTTTGAAAAAGAATACCGCTGCAAGAAAGAAATCAAACCTCGCCCAGAAGATCAATAAGATCGAGAAAAAATAATAAGGCAGTTATAATATAGAAAACAAAAAGACGTACCCAAAAAAACAAAACGAGGAATAGACCCAAACAAACCGCCCAAAAGGCGGTTTGTTTTATATCCAAAAATATTTTTTATGCGATCGATACGACCAGAAGATCAAGGGCCAATCCGGACTCCATCTTCCCCGTCTTTATGGCGACATCGGCGTCATAGAGCTTCCGATAGATCTTCTTCAGGTCCGGCAGCTTGAAATTACGGCACTGCTCGATGGTTTTTTTCACGACAAAGGGATGCATTTTGGCTCTCTGGGCCACCTGAGAATCAGAAAGACCTTCTTCCAAAAGATCTTTTATGATAAGCAGATTCCGGAATTGCCTGATCAGCATTGTCAAAATGTATATCTCATTCACTCCCTTCTCGATCTGCATATTAAGCATGAGTATCGCTTTTTGCCTGTCTCTCCGGCTTATGCTGTCTGTCAGGCTGAAAATATTCATATCCACCTTGGACCTCACAAGAAGTTCGACATCCTCTTTCGTGATATCCCTTTCTTCGGCAAAGCAAACGAGCTTCCCGATCTCGTTGTCCGCCTCCCAGAGATTATAGGACTGCGTGACCTTCTTGTTCCTGTCGCGCTGGGAAAAGCCTTTTCCGAGCGATACGGAAAGAATGTCCAGAGCGTCTTTCTTGATATTTCCTCCGCTTTTTTCTATCCTTTGCCAGATCCACGCGTCAAAACTGCGATCAACGGGAAGCAGGAATTCCTTCAATTCCGCCATCCCCTCTTTTTCAAGACGCACAAGCTCTTTGTAGGTTTTTTTTCTCTGGTCCACGCTCTCCTCGATGATGAACAGTTCGATGCCGTCTTTGGGTTTTGCAAAATATTTCAGTATCATATCGTCTTTTGCACTGCCTTTATCTTCATCCGTTTCATCCTCAGAATATCCTTTTTCTTTCTTCTTCTTTGAAACTGAAAGGACATTTTTCAGGATCAGCAGTTTATCGGAACTGAAAAGCGAATCGGATGAAAGGCCGACCTGGAGCCGGGACATCTTTTCCCGCTCATCGGCAGAGTCATATTTCCAATCGATCTGGTAAATATTCATAGCGCCATGTTTTTTTGCAAAATCGGCTTTCCTTTTTGCGAGTTCTTCGGAAATACTAAAATCGTCCTCCCCGAACCAGAAATGAATTGTTTTTTTATCTTCGTCCTTTGGCATAATAATATATCTTTATAGGATTTCTATATCTTCCATCCATTCCATAAAAAATCAAAATGTAAATATCAAAAATAAAAATGACAGATCAAAATGATAAAAAGCTTGCATTTAATAACCAATAATCAAGAAACAAACACCAAACAAACTTCAATTACCAAATGAACATAATGCGGAGGGTTTGATTATTACAAATTGGTTATTGTCTGATTATTGTATCTTGATGTTTGGTGATTTTAAATTTTACATTATCATTTTCCATTTTGATATTTGATCTTTTCATTTTCGTCACTCGACGCTCCACGCCACTTTCTGATTCGGCTGGACGACCTGGATCCAGATCTTGCCCCTCACAAACTTAACTTCTTCTCCGGATTCGTTATAGAAAAATATCTTGCTTTTTTGGTCTCCGCTGTCTTTCTTCCACGTGCCCTTTATTTCCCATCCGTTCTGATAGATGATTGCATCCCCCTTTCCTTCTATGTCCATGTCATTATATTGCCCATCAACCTGCCTGGACGCTGCGAACATGATCACAACATCCTTCGCTTCGATCTGCTGCCCGGTCAATTTGTCCACATCTTTTTTATCCCCCTTGAACCTGAAATATGAATTTGTCTTGGAATCATAATCATAATCAACCTTGAAAATGGAAGGGTATCCTATGGTCAACTTTCCGTTTTTCCCCTGCGGATTCTCTTCATCATAGAATTTATAGCTTTCAAAAATGCTTTCCTGCCGATAGCCCATTCTTTTCGCATAATCCGCCATCCTTTCAATGGTCGTAAATCCGTCATGGGGCTTTGGAGGCCCCGCTTTCCTATAGAAAACGCTTCCATCGAGATAAAGGGCGTTGATATTGTCCATGATCTTATTGTCCAGTTTTTCCAAAGCCAGATAGGATCCTCCCCAATGCGCATATATGGCATCGAATCCCATGGCAAGCGGTATGAAATCATGCCGGGAACTTCTTATGCTTCCGATCTCTTTGGGATCATTGCAGACAAAAACAGCCATGTATCTTGTTATGCTGTCGGTGATCACCGGCATTTCAACAACAATGTCAGCATCGGCGATCCCCGAGAGAGGCCACGCCTCAAGATCCCCCGCCATCATGACCGCAAAGGGGCGCCTCTTCGCGTTGTCGCACTCGGTTCCCGTGTAGGGATTGGCATCCTTTTTCGGTTCCTCGGCCTCGTCTTCCTCCGGATTCGGATTTTGCGCCGGCGTATCCGTGCCGTCATTCTCTATGCTGATCGATCTGTCCCCCATCCAGCTTTGCGGATTGGAGGCGAAAACACCGGTTGCAAGAAGCGCAAAGGAAGCCAAAACTATCATTATCTTTTTCTTTTTCTCCGCCATTTTTTTATTTAAAACTTATTTTATATAAGTAGTTCCTATTGAAATAGTATGATGTTGGCTGTATTGCGAGGAGGTACGATCCCGATATTCATCGGGACAAGCTCCGCAATCTCTGAGATAAGCCGAAAAAATTATAGAATAAGGCATAATTTGCATAGTATCGGGATTGCCACGGCTCTGCTGAGCCTCGCAATACACTTGAAATCATCATTATTTCAACAGAAACTAATTTATTATTACTTCTATATTATATAATAGGCCATGGACAAATACAACCTGAAAAGCTAAACCTCCTCCATTTCTTCCCAATTATCCCCGATCTTAACATCCACCTCGATCGGCACCGGAAAATCTATTTTCTTTCCGTCAAGCTCAAGGTGGCCGTTTTCCATGATGCGCTTTATATCCGTGCTTGCCTCATCCGCATTTTCATTCTTGATCGAAAATACGAGCTCATCATGCACCTGCAGGAGCATCCAAACCGCATCTTCATTTTTCCGGTTGTAGTCTTCGATCCATTTATCCAGCTTTATCATGGCGATCTTGATGATGTCAGCCGCGGTTCCCTGGATCGGCATGTTGATGGCCATCCTTTCCGCCGCATTCTTCACGATCGCATTCGGAGATTTAAGTTCCGGAAGATATCTCCTTCTGCCCCAAAGCGTTTCGGCATAGCCTTTTTCCCTCGCATCCGTTTTTGATCTCTCGATATATTTTGCAACCGCCGAAAATCTTTTCATATAGCTGTCAATGAATTTTTTAGCCTTGGCGCGATCGATCCCCGCCGATTGGGAAAATCCATAAACGCTCATTCCATAGATCACGCCGAAATTCAGCGCCTTTGCCGCCCTCCTCATTTCAGGAGTGACCTTGTCTATCGGAACTTCGTTGACCTCGGCCGCCGTTGCTGCATGAATATCAAGCCCCTTGTTGAAAATATCTTTCATTATCCTGTCATCCGCGATCATGGCGATGATCCTGAGCTCGATCTGCGAATAATCGCAGGAAACCAGTTTTCTTTTCGGTTCCGCAATGAAAGCCCTCCTGATCCTGCGCCCTTCTTCCGTCCTGACGGGAATATTCTGAAGATTCGGGTCCGAGGAAGAAAGCCTGCCGGTGGATGTGACATCCTGATTGAATGTCGTGTGAAGCCTTTTCGTCCTCTTGTTCACAAGCTTCGGCAGGGCGTCGATATACGTATTCTTCAGTTTCGTGAGCTCTTTGTATTGCGATATGAAATCAATGATTATATGTTTGTCGCGCAGCTTTTCCAGCTCGGTGGAAGCGACCGAATATCCCGTCGTAGTCTTTTTGATATCTGCTGTCGGAAGCTTCATTTTTCCGAAAAGGACCTCGGAAAGCTGCTGAGAGGAATTTATGTTGAAAGTATCATCGCCGGAAAGCTTGTGGATGTTTGCGGAAAGCTTGGTTACTTTCTCTTCAACCTCATTTGAAAGATTCTTGAGTATCACCGAATCTATCTTCACACCCCTAGCCTCCATTTTTGAAAGTATTCTTAAGAGTGGCATATCGATCTTGTGAAAAAGATCCTTCATCCCCGCCTTCTCGAGTTCGCTTTCGAGCTTTTCCATAAGTTCAAATGAAACCCCAAGATTTGCGGTCTCTTTGGATTCGCCTTTTTCCGTTTTTCCTTTTTTCTCAAAGATGATCTCGCCCGAAGGCACAGTTTCAAGATAGCTGAAAATGATCTTATCCTCGCCATAGTCCCTTTTTCCCGGATCAAGGAGATAGGCTGCGATCTTGGAATCGAAATACAGGCCATCAATCGCAATTCCGTTTTCAAGAAGCGTTTCTATGTCCGGTTTCAGGAAAAATCCTATCTTTTTCAACCCGGCATCTTCCAGAAAAGGCTTCAAGGCGCCCAGATCGCCGGGCAGCTCTCCTTTGGAAGCCGAGAAAAGATCAAGCTTATTCTCCGATTTCTTGATTGGTATCTTATAAGCTTTGCCTTTTCCAAAATAAAAAGATATGGATATGATATCCCCGCCCGAAGTTCCGTCTTCGCGCTCGGTTCTCATGGCAATATTTTCCTGTTTTTTGAGCTCATCGAGGAAGCGCTTGAACTCAGTATCGCTTTCAATCAAAACGCATTTTATATTTTTTGAACTTGCTGTCTTTTCCTTGGGCCTTTCAGATCTTTCCAGGGTATTCACATTCTCGACTCTTTCGATGAGGCTGTAGAACTCAAGCTCTTTAAAAAGCTTATTGAGCTCGTTTTTGTCGTAATCGCCCCAAACCGCTTTTACAAGGTCCAATTCCACATCAACATCCCTCTTGATCGTGGCAAGCTCCCTGCTCATCATAGCTTCCTTTTTCTGAGCGACGAGCTTTTCCCGGACTTTCGGCTTAATAAGATCCCCACTCTTTCCTTTTTCCAGGGCTTCATAGATCCCCTCCATAGTTTTGAATTTTTTCAGAAGATCTGTCGCCCCTTTTTCGCCTATTCCCTTTACGCCGGGAATGTTGTCGGAAGGGTCTCCGCGCAATCCCTTGAAATCAATGATCTGGTCCGGCGTAAGGCCGTATCTTTGACCAACCGCCGCGGCATCATAAATGACCGTATCTTTGATCCCCTTTCTCAAAGTGTAAACTTTCGTATTGTCATTGATCAGCTGAAGAACATCGAGATCCCCCGTAACGATCATTGTCTCGAGTTTTTCCTGTGCAGCTTTTTTGGCCAGCGTTCCGATGATGTCATCAGCTTCAAATCCTTTCTTTTCGACGATGGGAATATTCAGAACCCTCACCACATCTTTTATCTTAGGTATCTGGTCATAGAATTCCTGGTCCGGCTTCACCCTTCCCGCCTTGTATTTGTCATATATCTTGTCGCGGAAAGTTCCTCCGGCCACATCAAAAGCCGCAACCATATAATCCGGTTTCAGTTCCTTTATGACCCCCAACAGCACCGATGTGAACCCGTATACCGCATTGACCAGCTCGCCCTTTCTGGTTGTGAGGGGCGGAAGCGCATGATATGCTCTGTGCATCAGGGCGTTACCGTCAATTAAAATTAATTTTTTACTCTTCATCTTCGTCATTCGGGAATAATATTGATAATGATTAATTATAGCTTTTTTTATCCATCGGAGCAAAAAAATATTGCCAATTTTCATTTTTTCCCATACTATTATGAGCAGTATTTATGAATATAGGGGGGTATTGACAAAATTTGTGGATATGATATAATAAGCAGTTGATTTATGATCTTTGAATACAGTGCAATTTATAGCAGATTTAGAGCCCGCACAGGAAACGAGCTATAAAGCTGCTATAAATCTATGCATAGTAGCGGTTTAATCCCGAATCCTAGGAAATTGGGATTAAGCAATTGTATATGAAAAATTACGGAGGAAATGTATATGAGCAATGTAATATCAAGACTATTGGAACTGTTGTTTGGAAAGAAATTTGGCTTAAAAGAAGCCCGGCTACTGCAAGAAGCATTGGAAGATGGCAAGAAAGTGAGCATTGACACAGTAACTGCAATGCTTAACATTCTCGACGTCGAAAACACTGTTAAAGCAGACATCCAGAAGGAAGTTGCCATGATGACCAAAGAGGTCTCTGAGCTAAGCACGGCAAATACCCAGATAACAACTGCGGAAGAACAGGCAGAAAAAGCTCTGCTAGAACAGATCGAGCAGCTCAGGAAAGCAAGAGAGGAAGCTGCAACGGAAGCAGAAGAAGTTGTTGCTGCCAACACAGCAGCCAAGAAAGATCTCCAAGAAAACATCGAGGAGACGAACAGTCTAGCCATATATGGCTAAACCAAACAAGTAATAAGACCTTCTCAAAGAATGAGAAAACCACCTTATTACTTTTTTCATATCCAAAAAAAATGAGGAAATCCTATTCCTCTTTTTTATTATATTCTTTTTTGAAATACTCCTTCAGTTCAAGCTCACCCTTGTCTGTCATGTGAATAATTTGCTCAGCCGGATATTCCACGATTTTAACAAGGCTATTATTGATCAGGAAATCAACTGTGCCAGGAGGAGCATTGTTCTCGAAGTCAGACTTTTTCATCCCCTTTCTGTTGTTCCCGATCTCCATTCTGTTCTTTATGTTTTCCAAAACGATCATCGACCGGTATTCGGTGACATATTCCTGCACTTTGGCGGAAATCTCGATCTTGGAGTCTTCGCCTGGCGCAGCTATCCAGCCCAGTTTATCCTTAATCAGGAAGATCAGCCCGTCGGACGCCTCTTTTCTTAGGGAAGCAAGAGTTAATTCTCCATCTCTTATCCGGACAACAAGCCCGATAGCCTCCGGAAATGAAATATTTTCATCTATCTTATTAATTTCGTGCAATCAAATCACATCCTCTTAAGTCGCCCTTAAGTAATGTAAAATTATCAAAACATCGGGTCCTTGTCAATGACTCCCGATTCAAATTTCGTCCGGAGTTATCGTGTCAGGCTCTTCTTTGCTCTCTTTCAATTCTTCCTTAGACTCCCGCACTGCCCCTGCTCCCGGAACAGAACCTTCCAGCCTTTCAATTCTCCCCTTCAGTGACCCGATCTCATCGAGCAGGCTTCCATCAACTTTTTTTTCTTCCAGCACCTTGAGATCGTCCTTCAGTTTCGCTACTTCGGATTCCCTTTTTTGAACAGCCTGACTGATCTTAATATCGATCCTCTTTTCCAGCTTTTCTTCAAGGTCGCTTAATCTCCCGTCAAGATATGCTTTTGTGATCATAAAAAATCATTTTAACCTATTAGCATTTTAACATGTCGGCATGCTGATACAATAAAAATAATATCATTTGTCTCAGTTTCATTATGAAAGTTCGATTCTCCTGGTGTTTTCGTCAACGACCTCGAATTTCAAATTCAATCTTTTTCTGGGCAATGCTTCTTTGATCTTTTCGGGCCATTCAATGATGACTATATTGTTTTCTCCATGCAATATCTCTTCAAAACCGAGATCCGAGACTTCCTTCGCCTCCCGAATCCTATAGCAATCAAAATGATAAAGCGTATATTTCTTATTCTTTTTTGAGGAATATTTTTTCATTATCACAAAAGTCGGACTGTTTACGATCCCCCCGACTCCAAGTTCTTCGGCAAGCGATTTCGTAAATGCAGTTTTCCCGGAACCAAGTTCCCCCGAAAGGCAGATGAGCCAATTGGAGTTTTTTTTCTTGTTCGCCTCAAGCCATCCGCGAAGAAGGATCTTCGCCAGGACCCGCGTATCTGCCGGACTTTCCGAGAAAACGATTTTTCTTTTCATAATCTTTTTCAATAGATTTATTCCGTAACTCAGCCATAATCATCCCGTTAAACGGATATTTGTGGCTATGCTAATTATATCACTTCCTCAATGAATATATCAATCTGCAGCCTGGGCATACGCAAATCCTCGCAAAATCCGCACCCCCTTGACGAATGCTTGCCGATGTAATAGAATGTTTAGATTTAGACACAAATGGCTATTGACACCCGAAAAATATGCTGTTAGAATGTTTAATCAACCGATATAATACCTCTAATTAACGCTATGGCGCTTTCACCAAAAGAACAAATAATAGACCAGATCAACAAGAGCGAGACCATTTTGATATGTACCAGCAAAAACCCGAATGGTGATGCCCTAGGCGCTGCCTTGGGTTTTTATTTGGCCCTGAAGAAACTCGGGAAGAAAACCGATATAGTAAGCCCCACCGGAATAGTGAGCAAATATCTGTTCCTTCCGTCTGCGAACCTCATCACTCACAAACTGGAAGGCGCAAAGGACTATGTCCTTTCTTTGGACATAGATAAAGAGAAGCTGCAACAGCTCAGATACGAGGTCAGTGAAAAGAAACTGAGGATCTATATCACTGCAAAAAGCGGAGAATTGAAAGAAAACAACATATCGATCGAGTCTGCAAGATTCAAATATGACCTCATTATCGTCGTTGGAACGGGAGATCTTGAGAACCTGGGAACTATCTATGATGACAATTCGGAGCTCTTTTATGAAGCTCCGGTTGTTAATATAGATCACAATCCGTCAAATGAATATTTCGGAAAAATAAACCTTGTGGATGTCACGGTTTCATCCAGTTCGGAAATAATTTTCAACCTGATATCATCCATCGACGAAAAACTATTTGACGAAAACATATCGACAAATCTGCTTGCGGGAATCATCTCCGAAACAGAAAGCTTCCAGAACAAAAATACGACGCCAAAAGCATTCCTGGCGGCCGCATCGCTTGTTTCATTCGGGGCGAATAAACAGAATATAACCAGATTCCTATATAAGACGAAATCCATTTCACTCCTGAAACTGATGGGCAAGGTCATGTCCAATTTGAAATACAACAGCCAATACAAACTCGGATGGTCCGTCATCAATGAAGAGTTCGCGTCCGACGACGCGCAATTGGAAAACCTGCGGACAGCGATAAAAGAACTCGGCAGCAGTTCTCCGGAGTTCAGTCTTCTTTTTGTTCTTTTTAAGCAGAACAATGCGATAAAGGGAATTATAAATTTTTCGGAAAAAGCCCCCATAGACTCCCTCGCCAGATCGTTTGGCGGAGAAGTTGACAATGGACAGATCGTATTTGCCAGCAAGGAACAGCTCATAGAGAATGCGGAAAAAGAAACATTGAAAAATATCAAGGACTGGGCCGATGGCCTGAAAGGATAGATCCGCTTCCAAACTATTATCATATCGGTATCCGGCCTCGTGGCGGGGTATTTTTTATTTGTCATTTTTTTCTCAATAAAGTAAAATGAAGACAGATAACCATTTATCGTTCAATCATATGCAGCACACAACCAAACAAGACGGTACATCCGCAGAAAGCACAAAGGTCAAAGATAAGATACAAGAAGAAACCCTTAAGCGGCTATACCACAAGAGCGAGGAAGAAAAAGCGAATGGAGTCGCCACCAGATTCAAACTGCCATATGTTGATTTGAGCCTGATCCCGGTTACGGACGATGCAGTTAATGCGATATCCGAGGAAGAAGCAAAAAAAGCGAACCTTGCAGTGATCTATAAGGTCGGCAAGAAATATCAGGTTGCCGTAACGGATCCCGAAAATTACGAAACGAAAAAGCTTCTGGAAAAAATAAAAAAAGATGAAGGCATAAACTACAGCCTGGTCATTGTCTCCAGCGACAGCCTGAACAAGGCATGGTCAAGCTATGGCAAGGGCAGCGTCTCCGAAACCTACGAAAACCAGGGAATGTCATTGAAACAGGAAGATCTCACGGAATTCGAAAAAGGCATAAACAATCTCATTGAACTGAAAAAAAGGATAGCCGAAATACACACGACTGAAGTTTTTAATATAGTCATGGCAGGAGCCATAAAGACCAAGGCAAGCGACGTGCATATAGAACCGCAAGAGAATCAGATAAGATTGCGGTATAGGATCGATGGCGTGCTCCAGGATATAATCAATTTGCCGAAACAAGTCCATAAAACCATAGTTTCCAGGCTAAAAATGCTTTCAAAAATGAAATTAAACGTGTCAGATGTCCCCCAGGATGGACATTTCAGCATCGAACTTGAAAATACTACTGTCAACATCAGGGCCTCGATCCTCCCCACCAGTTTCGGAGAAAGCATCGTAATGAGGCTTCTCTCGGAAAGCTCTATAGGCCTGAAACTGGATGAGCTTGGCTTCAATCAATATTATCTCGAGTTCATCGAAGAACAAATGCTGAAACCGAATGGAATGGTCCTCACTACCGGACCGACCGGAAGCGGAAAAACCACGACGCTATACGCCATGATACATCGCCTCAATGAGCCGAGTGAAAAGATCATAACTCTGGAAAATCCGGTGGAATATAAAGTGGAAGGCATAACCCAGACCGAGGTCGGAGAAAATATGCAGATAACATTTGCCGAGGGCCTGAGATCGGTCGTCAGGCAAGACCCTGATATCATAATGGTCGGAGAGATCAGAGATGCCGAAACTGCCGAAACTGCCGTTCAGGCCGCTCTAACCGGACATCTGGTGCTCTCGACGCTACACACGAACAGCGCTGCCGGCGCGATTCCAAGGCTTCTCCATCTCAAAGTGAATCCCGCCTTGATCGCACCGTCCATAAACGCGATAATCGCCCAGAGACTCGTCAGAAAACTCTGCACGCACTGCAAAGAAGAATATGTACCTGCCCAAGAAACAATAGACAAGGTCAAGGAAATAATCGACCAGATCCCAAAAAATGACGGCTTGGGCATTCCGACGGAAATCAAGGTTCTCTACAGGAGCAGAGGATGCGCAAAGTGCAACTTCATCGGATATTCAGGACGAATCGGAATATATGAAATGTTCGGCATGTCGCCCGGCATAGAAAAGATCATCTTGGGCGATACATCGTCATCTCAAATGCTTGAAGCGGCTCGAAAAGACGGAATGATAACCATGAAAGAAGACGGGATACTGAAAGCGCTGAATGGCGTAACTTCGCTCGAAGAAATAAGAAGGGTCACCGGAGAAATTTTCAGCAAAAAGGAACTGATGAATAAAGAATTATAATATCCCCTATCAAAAATACCCCGCCACAGCGGGGGTTTTTTGTGCTATTATATATGATTACTTAAAAGCTTCGTACTTCCCGAAATATTCGCTTGCCATTCTCTCGTTGCCTATTTTCCTGAATACGCTGCCCAGCCAGAAAAACGTTTCTCCATTATGACCGTCAAGCTTAAGTGCTCTCGCCAGATCATCCAGCGAGGATGCGTAATCTTCGGTCATAAAATGCGATTTTCCGAGCATGATCCATGCGTCTCTGTATGACTCGTCGGAAGTGACCGCTTTTTGGGCCCTGTTTATAGCGAGGTAAGGTTCCTGCAAAGAGTTGTAAAGAGAAGCCGCCATAATATCGCTAAAACCGTTATTATATTTGCTGTTATATTTTCCGATAAAATTGTCTATCTCCCTGACCTTCCACCCGTATTCATCGGAAGACCTGATCTCATCCAAATATGAGTTTGGGGATATGTTCCTATCGAACTCAAGAAGACCAACATTATACAACAATTCCTCGTTGCCCTTGCCCTCCGGAATTTCCGAATAGAGACTTCTCAGGATGTTTCCGGCAATATCCATTTCCCCCTTGGCCATGAAAACCTTGGACCTCTTTATGCCAAGATCCAATTTAGTTTTCGGACCATCATTATATTGAATGGCATTATTATAAAAACTTATAGCCCTATCAAGATCTTTTTTCTTATAATACAGGCTTCCCAAAAGCCCATATGCTTCATATCTTCTCTTTTCTTCTATTATGGCCTGCGTAAATTCTTTTTCAGCCTCATCTAATTTTCCAAATTTAAAAAATATCTCCCCTCTTCTGATCTTTGAAAGATAGGAAATTTCTCTGCCATCATCAAGCTTGTCGGCGTAATAATAGTCCCTAAGAGCTCCGTTGTAATCCGAACCTGCCAGCTTCGAGTTGCCTTCATTGATATAGCCGTTTGCAAATCCTTCCGTCCATCTTTGGAATACGGCCAATAGCAAAAAAACCAGCAATGCCGCCAAAAATAATCTCTTATTTATCTTGTATTTAAGTTCTTTTGCCGATATCATGATATTTTTTAACTGATATCAGTATAGCATATCGAAGACATAAAAAAAATCGCCGGGCTATTTAACTTTTTTTGATAAATATCTCCTGCGACAAGAAGCGTATGTCCTCCTTATAAATGGCACCAGATCCACATATGCCAGCCATATGATCGAAACCGCTCCAAGAAGCAGGATCGAAATAAATCCGACGCCGAATCCCAACCGGGTCCTTCCGATAAAGATCGTGGAAAGCGCACACAATATGGCGACGATAAAAACAATGGCGCAGAGCTTGAAAATAACTGTTTTTTCGAACTCAAGCTGACGATCTGTCCTTTCCAATGCCCACTTCAAGCCGCTGTCCCGGATATGACTGAACTTATTTTCACCTTCTTTCAATGTGCCTCACCTCTGGAAGGAATCATAACAGATTGATTAAAACGGTCAAACAAAACAAAAAAGCTCAATAATTTGTAGGCAGCTAGGTTCTCAATTTAAAATAAAATTAAGACTGGAGAAATTACCGAGGAATAGACCAGCAAAAACCAGACTACCCAAATCTGGGACAATTGCCCCGACTACCTACAAGTTACCGAACTTTTTGTAAAATAAAGCACTATTCGAGTTAACATTGAATATTAGCAGACATTCGAATAGTTGTCAATACCCTGTATTTTGGCTATAATGGCTATATGCGGTGATGCTAAAAGAGCCCTTTTAAAAAGCTCCGGCTCTATTATATATAAACGTTATAAATACATGGAAATTACAGATCCAATCGAAAAAGATGATGACAAAAAATTCGAATATACGCTTAGGCCTTCGAAATTGGACGAATTTATCGGCCAGCAGAAGATCAAGGATAACATCGACATCTCGATAAGGGCGGCCAAGAAAAGGAACGAGCCGATCGATCATATCCTATTCCACGGACCGAGCGGCCTTGGAAAAACAACGCTTTCCCACCTTGTCGCGAACGAAATGGGAAAGAACATAAAGATCACATCCGGCCCGTCAGTCGAAAAAGTCGGTGATATAGGAGCGATCCTGACCAACATGGAGGACGGTGACATTCTTTTCATAGACGAGATCCATCGCCTCAACAAATTGATCGAGGAGGTGCTCTATCCTGCAATGGAAGATTACGCGCTGGACATAATAATCGGCAAAGGACCTTCAGCAAGAACTATCAGACTGGATCTTCCGAAATTCACGCTGATCGGCGCAACAACCAGAATCGACCTCATCTCTTCTCCCCTCCTGAATCGTTTCGGACTGACCCATAGACTGGATTATTATGAGAACAATGAGATAAAAAAGATAATCACCCGCTCATGCAAGATCCTGGACATTGAGATCGACGACATTTCAGCTGAGATCATTGCATCGAGTTCAAGACAGACACCAAGGATCGCCAACAGGCTCCTGCGAAGAGTCAGGGATTATGCCCAAGTCAAAGGAGACGGGATCATAGATGAAAAGTCCACGGTCGAAACATTGAAGCATCTGGAGATAGACCGTTACGGACTAGACCCGACAGACAGAAAAATACTTGAAATAATAATCAACAAATTCGATAACAGCCCCGTAGGCCTGTCCACGCTTGCGGCCAGCATCTCGGAAAATGAAGACACCATAGAAAATGTCTACGAACCGTATCTGCTGAAACTCGGTTTTATCATGAGAACGCCCAGGGGAAGAAGAGTTACCAAACTGGCATATGAACATCTGGGAATAGAGATGCCGGAAGACAAACAAAATGCTCTGCTTTAATCCAGCTCACAAAACAGCATGACAAATTTTATTATCAACGGAATTGTATTTGTCCTTATGCCGCTAGGGATATATTTCATCCTGGGCTACCTTGTATTCTACCATCTGCGGGCCTATGGATTAACGGGAGATCAAACAAAAAATACTGCTTATAAATTCACCGCCGTCCTTATTCTGATCACAATTATGATAGTTATCGTGTTCCTTTCGATAGACTGGAATGCCGGAAGCGCCGAGGATTTTTTTTCAAGATCAAGTAAAATTTTAAATGGAGAAAATTATGAGCAATAGCAACAAAGCAGAATCGTTTGAAGGCTATTCCTTCCCGGGACAAAGAAACGGAGAAACGATAAAGCTTATCATAAGAAGGCATGTTCTCATTTTAGTTTCTTATTTTGCCTATCTTTTCGTCATGGCCGCAATGCCGATTATTTTCTATCTGTTGGCGGTCCCGAACATGCTGCCGGCCTTTTATGAATATCCCTATGACAGGATGTTCGTCCTGCTCTGTCTTATATATTACGGATTCATCTGGATCGTAGCCTTTGTCATCTGGACCGACTATTATCTTGATATATGGATAATAACAGACCAAAGACTTATCGACATCGAACAGGTAGGGTTCTTCTCGAGAGTGGTCTCTGAATTGGACTTGAAAAGGATTCAGGATATTACAAGCGAAGTGAAGGGAATGCCCCAAACGATGTTCGGATTCGGAGATGTTCATATACAAACAGCATCGGAACATACAAAATTCGACCTCACGTCTATCCCTCACCCCGTAATCACGAGAAGGGCCATCGTTGATCTTTATGAAGCGGCGAGAGAGAAGGACAGATTTATCTTTAAAGACAGGGACGAATAAATATCCGACGTAAATTGCGGCTTGCCGATATCGCATCCCGGTATTTATTTTTGAAGCATTGATGCGCGGAAAATTTCCACAACACAAAAAGCTTGCTCATCCCGCCGTCCGGCCTGTCCGAAAGACAGGTTCTGAAAAAAATAAAAAGGCTTAACGCCTTTATTTTATCTTCGATCCAAAAAATCGAATAATTCTCTTTTTTTATTTATCTCCTCCTTCTTTTTATTTTTTTTGCCTTTATCACTGTCTTTTGTGTCATTTGTATTTTCCGAATTTTCATCTTTCATACTATCGCATCCGACATAATCCGATCCTTTGAGATATTATATAGCCACACCGAAATATGTCAATGATCAAAAAATTCATAATGATCCTGCTACTGCCAGCTTTGCTTTCCATGGCGATCTTTTTCATATCGAGCCGGAAACTCAGCGATAATATCGTTTCAATATACAAAAATGGACAATCGGAGATAATGGCGGATAGAAATTCGGGAAAGATCCTGATAAAAGAGAACCCGTCCGGTTATTTCGCCGAATATTCCGAAGATGTTCCGGATAATTTCAAGGGATACCTTATCGGAAAAGAAGATAAATATTTCTATTATCACCGGGGAATAAACCCCATCAGCAGCTTCAGGGCCGCTTTCAATTATTTGTCGGGAAAGAAAAATCTTGCCTCCAGCACGCTCACCCAGCAGCTTGCAAAAATACTTCTCAAAAACGAAAATGACCGCAGTCTGAAGAATAAGATCACGGAATCCATATATGCTCTCAGCATGGAGATCAACCTCAGCAAGGATGACATATTGGAAATGTATGCAAATACCGTCTATTTTGGAAACAAAGCCCAGGGCATAAACGAGGCCAGCAGGCTCTATTTCGGCCTTTCCCCCGGCATGCTTAGCAAGGAACAGACCCTTCAGCTGATCTCGACGATAAGCGGGCCATCCATCAATAATCCGTTCCTGGTTGAAAACGCATCTTCCTCCAATGATCTGGCGGGATATCTGAAAATAGAAACTCAAAACATCGAGCCGCTGACAACGGAAGAAATCGCAGCAAAGCGAAAACAGTTCAATGATTACGTGAACGGGACGAATCGCTTCGAAATGGAATCTTTGGGGGTCGATTGCGCCGACAGCTGCAACCTTACGATCGACGGCAGCCTAAGCGACAAGGTCAGGGAGATCCTGAAGAGAAATCTTCTCTCCTCCAGCGACAAAAAAGTTACGAACGGCGCAGTGGTCGTCATAAAACTTCCTGAAAACGAACTTCTTTCGGTCATCGGTTCTCCGGATCCAAGATTTGGAGATTACGGCTATCAGATAAATATGGCAAAAGAGCCCAGGCCGATCGGATCAACGATAAAACCGTTTATCTATCTGAAGGCTTTTGAAAAAGGACTGAGGCCCTACACTCTGGTCGAAGACAAAGAATATAAGTATATGATCGGGTCGGGATTTCCCCTTTATCCCAAGAACTATGACTATCAATATCACGGCATCGTAAACCTTCACTATGCCCTTTCCAACAGCTTGAATGTCCCGTCCGTTATCGTACTGGAGGACGTGGGCCTGGATAATTTCTATAAATTCATGCTCGACGATCTGCAGCTCAAACCGGTTCAGGACATGGAGAATTATCAGCTTGGGATCGCCCTCGGAGAATTGGAAACAGACCTTCTTAGCCTCTCCTACTATTTCACGATCTTCCCAAGCGGAGGACAATTGCACCCGCTTAAAATATATAAAGATAAGAACGACTTCAAATACAATCTCAAAACCGATTTTTCCCTGAATAAAACAATTTCCAAAGAGAGCTATGTCCAGCTGATCAACAAGGTTCTCAGCGACAGAAAAACAGGCGTAGAACAGTTCGGGATAAAAAGCAGCCTCAATCTTCCATATGATAATTACGCGGTCAAGACCGGAACATCAAGAGAGTTTCACGACAGCTGGACGATCGGTTATACTCCTGATTTTCTGGTGGGCGTCTGGGTCGGAAACAGCGACAACACGCCCATGGATAATGTTTCCGGACAAAGCGGCGCGGGTTCGGTCTGGAACGAGGTCATGTCGCTTATGATGAATTCCGCATATAACAAAAAAACTTCCTTTAATTTCAGATACATCAAAGATTATTACGAGAACGATTTCATTGAATATGGACTTGCCGGAGATGACTATGAAAAGCAGAAGATGATGCTCATGAAATATAAATTGATCGCAAGCCCTCACGATAACGATACTTTCCTTTTTGAAAATAACACGCAGATCCCCTTGAAGTCGAAAGAGGAAAGCAAATGGTATATAAATGACGAGCTTCTCGGTTCGGGGAAAGAAATCATATTTGTTCCCCAAAATTACGGAATATACAAAATAGAGGCAGCATCCACTGAAAGTGAAAAAAAAGAATCCATTTCAATACGCCTCGAAAAAGACCGATAATGCTTCCTCGTTAACCATCCGCTAACACATCCCCGCCATTGAAAAAAGAAAATGCTACACGACATTTTTTTTGTTTTCTCGCCTTTAAACACGGGTTATTGCTCAGAAAATACAGCATATCGTAATACGCAACAGCCATCCAAAGCAATACCCCCGTCTCCTTCAAAGACCCTTTCTGTCTTTTTTCCGCCCATAATCGGGCCAGTATATTCAAGTCCAAATTGCATATTTCTCCATCTCATGATCTTTTTGCTTTCCACAATAATAAATAATGAACGTATTCGTCTCAAAAAAAATACCACGCCTGTAGTATGTTTCAACGATGATCGAAGTTGAATCCGAGCCCGGACGACACTACCCTCCAAGCCCGAACCCTCTCACAAACAAAGGCGCCGCTTGATCCGATGTTTTGCCATCGGAATCTATCGGGACCTGTGAAATATTTTTCGGCCATGGCAAGGGCAGCTTCCCCGTGAACGGCACATCGCCAAAAATAACATCAGCCACGCCTCTTCCTTCGCTTCCGGGCAACCAGGCGGCAACCAGCGCATCCCAGTCGCTTATCAGATCCGAAATAATGAGCGGGCGCCCCGAAACGATGATCACAACCACCCGTTTGCTCTTCTTTCTAAGATTGTTAATAGCGTCGATATCGGATCTGTCCAAGGTCGGATTAGCATTATCTCCCCAGCCTTCCGTATAAGGTTTTTCACTGACCACGGCAATGCCGATTTCAGCCTGTCCCGTCTCCCCCGCAAAATTCCCGGAAGCATCAAAAACCACCTCGGTCGACGAAGCCACCGACTCCTTTATTCCTTTCAGGATCGAAGTTGATCCGGGAAGCCAATTGCCGTCAATTCCCTGCCATTCCACCGTCCATCCGCCGCATTGCCGTCCCACATTATCGGCGCCGCTTCCGGACACAAGGATCTTATTGATATTTTTTGAGAGGGGCAATAAGCCGTTTTCATTCTTCAGGAGAACCAGCGACTTACTTACGGCTGTCCTTGCCAACGCCCGATGAGCATCAGATCCGATAACGGACAGATCATGCTTAGCATCTTTTTGATCGAACAGTCCGGCCGCGAATTTTACGCGCAAGATCCTGCTCACGGCGTCATTGATCCTCTCCTCACTGATCTCGCCTCTTGCCACCGCCTTGTTCACGTTCCTGATGAAAGGCTTATATTCCAAGGGAAGCATAACCATGTCAACTCCGGCATTTATCGCCCTAACAGCCGAACGATAATCGTCATTTTTTACAATCTCATAAACGCCATACCAGTCGGAAACGACAAATCCCTTGAAGCCAAGTTCTTTTTTCAGAACGTCTGTGATCAAGTATTCATTCGCCGCCAGCTTTTCACCTCCCCAGCTGTTCAGCCCGACCATAACCGTCAGCGCACCCGAGTTCACAGCTGAGGCGAACGGAGGCAAATACTCCTTCCGTAGCGCATTTTCATCGGCAGGAGTCGCTCCCTGATCTATCTTAAATTTTTTATTCGTTGAAGTGCCCCAAAGCGCCGCGCCTGTTCCCAGATAGTGCTTGGGTGTGGCCAGGATCATCAGACCGTCCTGGCGGTTTGTCTGCAATCCGGTAATGAACGCCGAGCTTAAATTTTCAACCAATAACGGATCGTCTGAAAAAGCCTCATAGGTTCTGCCCCACCGGAAATCTTTCGGCATATCCAGAGTGGGAGAAAAGATCCAATTCACTCCCGTAGCTCCAACTTCCTCTGCTGTCGCTCCGGCTATCTCGCTCACCAGCTTCGGGTCTGAAGCGGCGCCAAGACCTATGAAGTGAGGATATATTACGGCGCCCGGAACATTTCCATGGCCGTGATTTGCGTCAATGCCATATAAAAGCGGTATGCCGAGGCGCGTCTGTAATGCCGCATTTTCCAGCTCAGTCACCATTTCAAGCCATCCTTCCGGCGTGTTTTCTTTTGGTTTCCCTCCGCCGCCGCTCAGCATTGCGCCCAGGCCATACTGTGTTACATCATTGCTATCTTTTACACTATTCTTCTCCATCAAAGCCATCTGTCCGATCTTTTCCCTCAGACTCATTCTCCTGAGAAGATCATTTACCCTGTCTTCGATAGGCAGCCCGGCCTGACGATAAATTGCATTGGCTTCAGGAGGGAGTAGTTCCGGAGAAAAATCAGTGCGGTCTATCATCGTCAGCGCCACTGCCGCCAATATCAGCAAAACCGCTATAGTTAAAATAAAATCCCGATGTCCTATCATCGTTTTATTTTTCCGAACATTGGAATTATGCCTGAAAATACTCATATCCGGACAATGATAATGAAATTTGCGCCGATATGCTAAAATATAATCCTGAGAATAACAATGAATTAAACTGCTTCATATCGTCAAAAACATCCGGAATGTTCTGATTATCCAGTCCATGGAAACTACCATCCGAATTGTCTCCCGACCTCTTCCGGAGTTTCTCTTTTTCGAGCCATCGTCAGGATCCCGTTCTGAGCAATGACCTTGGCCGGAGAAGAGAGCAGACAATGATGCGAACTCAGCGCATCCTGATAGGCTCCCGTATCGAAAACAGCCAGATATTGCGGCTCTTTTGGATCACCCTCTTCCAGACCAGGAAGCAGGACATAATGCCCGCCTGCAGTATATTTGTCATCGGAATCACAGCTTGATCCCGCAAGCCAGACTCTGTTGAATTTTTTCGCGTTCATGTTATTGACCGGAGTCACGTGCCACTTCTGATGTATCGCCCACGTATCCGAAAGATCATTAATGAAACTTCCGTCTATTATATACCATTTCTTCGCGGGCCCTTTTTCGATGTTCTTCTGGTGGATCACTTTGAAGATGGTGATCTGCGCCGGAGCGACAAGGAACCTCCCCCACTCGACGATAATATCCGGAGGCTCGATGTTTTCCTTTGCGGATATCTCGCTCAAGGTTTTGATTATATTCTTGACGACCCCCTCCGTCGGATACATTTTCTTTTTCTCATAAGGCACTGCGAATCCTCCTCCGATATCAACCGCATCAAGCGATGGGTTGACTTTTTTCAGCTTGACATACAGATCCATCATACCTTTGAGGAGAAGCACGAGATCCTTTGATTCTTCGATCTGCGAACCGATATGGCAATGCAGTATCTTCAGATTCTTTATCCTTCCGACATTCGTTATTTCCGATTCGGAAAAACCGAACCGATTGAATTTTTTATCCCATCTCGATTTCACTTTCACATCTACGTCTATCCTGATCCCAAGGTCGCCCACCAGTTTCGCGCACTTCGGATCAGTAAAATAGGCCAATTCATCTTCGTCTTCGATTATTGGAATGATGTGAAGTCCCCGCGATTTGAGATCGGAGATCAATCCCAGATATGCCTTCGTTTTCGGACCGTTGCATATGACCCTGATCTTGGAGCTGAACTGATCCTGTTCCCACAATTTTTTCACAAGCCACAATTCATTCGCAGAGCTTACTTCGAGATTTCCCCCTTCGCTGATGATCGGCAGAACAAACTCCTTGTTCTGATTGACTTTCATCGGATAGTGATAAAGAAACCGGCCATGATAGTTATAGAACTTTATGTACCGGTTGAACTCATCGAACAGATTATTCAGCCTTCTCTCGATCACAAACGGAAAGGTCACCTCAAGCGGACTTCCGAAACGCTTTATAAGGTCCATTGCGTTATATTGGTAGTTCCCTTCCCTGATAATCAGTTCTCCTGATTTGTTGATATCGAAAATTTCGGTATTGAACTCTTTCTTTCCGAATTTCCAGAACTTCTTATAATTTTTCATCTTTTTGGATAATTATTATGCTATGAATAACAATATAGAACTATTTGGACATTTTGTAAACATCGAAAAACGCCAGGAGCTGTTCCTGACGTTTTTTTTTGCGGATCACTACTTTATTTCAAAGTAATCTCCCCTTGTACGCCCGAAATTTTCCGGAAAATACATTTCGGAAACTACGGCCGGGAGGTGATGGAACTTTCCGGGAACCAGAACCCTGACATAATAGTCGTACTCATATTCACCCTCGCTTAATCCTTCAGTGAAAAGGAATAGCCGGTCATTCCTGTATTCAACCATATCCGGATGGAGTTTGCCGTCATTATAGTAATCCCACCAATAGTTGTCCCTGTTATTGTTCCCGTCCTCTGCGATCAAAGACTGATCCTCGGTAGCCAGATTGAAATTGACAAGCTCTGTTCCTGCCGGTATGAAATCCTCGACAGAGACAAAATTCCTTTGTGCCGGAACAAGGAGCTTTATATGTCCCCTGAGAACGTCTCCGACCTTCGCTTCTTTTATCGGATTCTCATTCTTCTTGTCATCGATCGCAAAGAAATCCCTTTCGATCGTGAAGCCCTCGTCCCGAGGAGGTATCTGATTGATGGGGAGAAAATATTTCAGCGAGATGTCATAATAGAAATTATTATTCAACTCATTGTTGTCCTTTTTCCGGAACAATATGCTGCCGATCGAACCGAATTTCATTTCACCGACAGGCACTTCAAGGCTGTTTTGGCTGAGAACGGTTTCAGGCGTATAACCGAATGACTGCTTCTCAACTCCATCCAGAAGGATCGTAAGATCGAAATTGGACTCATTCTCCTTCTGCCAATTTATATAATCCGTAAACGCATCGATCACCGAAAGCGTGTTGTTCGTCGATCCCCACGCTCCATCTTTGCTCCTCGAGCGGAGGAGCCATCTCATCAGACGGTCCAGGATCTCATTATCTTTCTTATCCTCGACCAGGACCTTGAGAAGCATCGCCGTATCCTTGATCGGCGTTGCATAATATTGCCAGGTCACATTCTTCGCAGGCGGAAGGAAAGCGCCCCTTGAATCGATATCGATCCTGTTCTCCAGGATATTGAAGACCTTCGCTTTATAATTTTTTCCGAATGCCGCCTCATTCTCAACGAGAATGGAAGCCAGGGTCACAAGCGAAGTGTTGCTTATCTCTTCGTTCAGATATTTGTCATCGTTATTTATCGCCTTGATATAACTCGTCAGATTGTCGCTTATCTTCCCGTAATCACTAAGTTTTGTCAGAGTGCCGAAGGCAAGTATCATAAAATCTCTGTCTTTCTGGAGATCCGTATCATAGCTGACCTTGTTGTTGATGTAATTAAAGGACCGCCTCAAACTATCCTCGTTTACCGCATAGCCGGCATCCTTCAGACTTTTTATGGTACTTGCAACATGCAAAGTCAGATAAACATTAGGCAAGCTGTCCGGATAATAGCCGAAGCTTCCGTCGCCTTTCTGATTCAGATAGAGCCTTGAAAGTCCAATATCAACAACTTCATCGACCGTATATTCCCTCTGATCGAATTCTATATTCTTGAGATTGAATTTGTCCCCGATGTTCTTGAGATTCAGCCCGCGCTTCACCACTGCGATAGAATCGAGTTTGCTGGCAACCTGCTCGCTGCATCCATAGGGATAGCCGAGAAGATAATTAAGGGCATCAGAAATGAAGACTGCAAGGGTCGCGCTCGTCTTTATCGTCATCTCTCCCCTGTCCTTGACCACATTATCCGGGAGATATGAGAACTCGAAGACTTCCGGATCCTTGGAGTATCCGCTCGTAGCCGTGGCTTCATACGTCTCGTTTCTCGCCACCTTGATCGTATTCTCAACGGTATCCTCATAGTCCTTACTCTTGGCGGCCAGCGTAAATGTGTGAGTTCCATCCTGTTTATCGGAAGATGCCGCTACATTGAAATATATCGTATTGGATTCTTTAGCGGCAAGCGTTATATCCTTTACACTTTGATCATTTTTAAGCGCAAGCGTTTCGCTGGAAAAGCTGACAGAAAGATCCAGCGCATTATTCGTCTGATTGAAGATCTTTGCGCCGATCATAAATTCATCTCCTGGGATCGCAAAACGGGGCTTGAGAGGCACCACCATTAGGTCTTTGCGGCTCGTGAATTCGCTGTAACCCACTCCAAGCTTCGTATCTTTGGTTATACCGATGGATTCAACCTGCCACGAAGTGAGATTGTCCGGTAATTTGAACTTAACCTGAGCCTTTCCATCGGCGTCCGTAACAACGACTGCCTGCCAGAATGCCGTATCTTTGAATTCGCCTCTTTTTTTCTTTGCAAGATCCTCCGGCTCTCCTCCGCCTCCGCCCTTGGTCTCGCCCGGCACATTCACTTCATACAATATATCTTTCATGCTGCTTGAGGTTGAGATCGTGAGCGGAAATCCTCCATAAAAGAACACTACCGGATTCTTCTTCGGATTGCCCTTCAAAGCAAGAACGCTGAGGTCCGCAACGGAAACCGAAAATTCGGTTTCAGCCGGCCTGCCCTCAAAGTCCTTGGATTCAAAATCTATGGTCACTTCTTCGCCCGGAAGATATTCGGTCTTGTTGGTCTTGGCCGATATATCCAATTCTTTCTTTTCGGTGTCCACCTGAAAATCAAGCTTGGCGAACCTTACCTCCGGATCCGGTGAAATGAGGATCGCGGTCACGAAGAAGTTGGGAATATATTCCGGAAGAATGTCGAACTTATAGTCGAAAAGGTTCTGATTCACATCGATTATTTTGTAATCGAATATTTTTCCTCTTTCGATGCTTATAAGCACCTTTGCCCTTTCATAAGGAGATTTGATGACGATCTCGCCCTGGTCGCCCACCTTCAGACTGTTCTTTGCTGTGATCATTTCGAGCGCATTGTCATTCGAAACCCTAACATCGACTTGCGCCTCCCCATAAACATACATGTTGTAATTGCTCTCGATCGAATTGCCCTTGGCATCCTGGCCCGAAACCGTAAGCTCATATTCCCCTTCCTCGGCAAGCGACAGCGAATCCTTCCAGTTTCCGTTCTGATCCGTACCGATCTCCTGTTCGCTCACGGAAGTAAGTTTCCTTTCCCAATTGTTATAATATCCTCCATCGACTTCCTGCCTCTTGTTCTGCACCCATTCCACTTTGCTCACTTTCAATTTCACGCCGCCGATCTGGACATTCTTTCCCATGGTATCCACCGATTTCACTTTCACATCGAATCTCTGATTCTTTCCCACAAAATAGTCGCTCGCACTTATTCCGAGATAGAAGTCCCCTTTATGCACAATGAAAGATTTCTGGCTCGAAACGGACTGGCCGTTCCTGTTCTTCACCGTGATATACGCAACGATTATTTTGCTTTTCGTATTTTTTTCGTCCTTGAAGATCTTCTCAAGGTCCAGATTGTAGGATATCTTCGCTTTTCCGGCCTGATCCAAGCTGGCCTTGCTTCGAAGGATGAATTTGTTGCCATAACTGCAATCCCAGTAGCAATAATACCAGGGCATGCCGAAGTTGAAATATTCATCCTGATATCTGTCGAAATAGTAATCTTGGCTGGCAAGCTCATATTCAACCTCCCCTCCTTCAAGGGGAGCGCCAAAATAATAACTGGCATCAATGTTCAGATTCATCGTATCCTTAGAGACATATTCCTCTTTGTCGCTTATCACGTCAACTTTGAACGGAGCCGGAACATATTCCTCCACGTCGAAAAAGGCGCTGCTCCCCTTGGCGTCCATCCTATAAGTTCCGAGCGGAGATTTTTCATCAAGTATGATCTTCGTATTGAACGTTCCAAAATCATTTACATCCAGGTCCTGGTTGAATATTTCCTCGCCTTTGCTGTTATAGATCTTGAAAGGCATCTTGCTGTCTTTGATTATCTCATAATTCGCGTCATAACCCAGCCTGTAAAGCCCTTTGATGTTCACCTCGTCCAGCGGTTTATAGATGGGCCGATCGGTATACATATATATTTTCTGCGACTGCATGGCGGTCGAACCATATTGGAATTTGTCATAGGAGCTCGTTCCGGTTATGACAGTACTGTCACTTCCCTTTGTCACAATGGCTCCACTGAGGTTGCTTACAGCTCCCATTTCCGCAATTCCCTGGCCGTTCGTCACAAATGAACTTTCTTTCTTCAGGGCCAAATTATTGATCTGAGAATACAACTGGATATTTGCGCCCTCGATCGCTCCAAGCGTTTTCATATCAGTCACCCAATAGACATTCTTGAGCCCCTTCTTCTGATCGTCCGTAAGATCGCTGTTGCTGTAATAGTTTCCGGAATCAACCTCAACCTTCTTTTCCACTATGCCCATATTGGTGACGGAGAGGTATGTTCTTTCATAGACCATCCTGTTCTCTCCCCATCTTTCCCTGTATTTCGGATTTGAGAAGGTCAGGATATAATGTCCCATAGGATCTGAGACATAATCGCCAAGGTCGATCTTGAAATAGTTCTTTATCCAATATTTTTTGGGCAGGGTTATCTTCTTGTTTATGCTGTCATCGCAGATGGATCCTGGAGTGGGGCTCGTGTAATTTAGACCATGTCCGGACATATGATCAAGAATGGTTTCCGCGCTTATTTCGCAGATATTCATATCCACATAGTCCATATTCTCAACGGCATATGTGAGCTTCGTTTTGTCGGGAGTTGTCACATTGTGATTCTGCTGATAATGGAAAAAATTCAGATAATCTTCGGGAATCGGTCCTGTTTTGAAATTTCTTTTCACGACCGTTTCGCGCGAGAAATTATCAACTGCCTTGATCTCGACCGAATAATCGGTTTCCGGCATGAGGCGATATCCGATCCTCGTTTCAAACTCCCCCGCCTTGCAGATGTAATAACCCCAATTCTGCTCAGGAACAAGAACAGGATTCTGCCAATTCCGGAATTCATATTCAGGAGAGATATTCAGATATGAAGCCGCATCTGCGGCGCTTACGGAATTGATGGGACTGTTGGCGCAGATCACAAATTCGTTAAGGCTTGTTCCATTGGCCCAATCACCGGGCACCGTGCTCAGGACCCTGAGATCAGGAATGACATTTATGTCTTCGATGATCGGAGAATTATTCAGAACAAGGCCGCTTGTGTTCTTCACTGCGTTCAGATATATTTTCAACACATCATAATTCTTTATATTCGCAGAATCGAAAGTGAAATATATTTTTTTCAGGTCTGTCTCTTTTTCGCAATCCTGGCCGGAATCAGCAAGCGCCTGATCAGCGTCCTCTTTGCACTTTTCGCCATAATTCATACTGATCTTTTTGTCGGCATCGATGACGCTGTTGGTCAGGTCGATATCTTCATAGAACTCGATCCAGAGCTTTCCCTGCGAATCGAAAAATGTCGGGGTTGTGAAACTTGACCTGTCGGATGTGGCGCTGATGCCGCTTATTATATCCGTGACCTGGATGACAGCTTCCCTCGGCTCTTCAAGATTTATATCTCCTTCCTGGGGATAGGCGCGCGCGATCGACACCCGATAGGAATTTTTGAAATCCCAAAGCTTTTCGCGTCCGAACTGGTCAAACTTGTTGTACACGAATACCCTCGATTGATTGATCACGCGATCGTATTTTTTCGTCTCTTTATTATAGACATTGTCATATCCGTATTCAGCGATGAATTCCGCCTCTTTGTTGTCGGTTAGATCCATGACCTTTATTTCCGCTGCCGTCCTCGCGAGATCGACCGGCTGATTGAAATCTATGGACACGGGATCGCTATAGACCGTAATCCCCTCGGAGATCCCGTTATACCTCAATACTCTGGTCTTGAACTGACTCTCAAAGCCTTCGATGTTTAAACCGTCCAGCGAATAAAATTCCGGCCTGACCTTTACATCATAATTTGATGAGCGAACGAGCCTCTCCGTCGGAATGAATTGCAACGTCCTTGTCCCGATCCATTTGAACTTTCCTTCGGTCTTCGGAGTTATCTCGATCGGAATATCGAAACTTTCAAGAACATCGAGTGTTGTGATCGGAACCATTGGTCTGTTGAACATCACGGTAATTTCCGACTCTTCATTGGTCTCGGAATCTTTTTTGGGGAATACGGTCAAAACCTTCGGATCATCCACGACCAGGAAATCGCTTCCTATCGTTTTTCCGTCTATCTTCATCAGAACCGAATAATACCTCCCGAGCCTCATTTCGGATCTTTCCGGACTGAATACGATCTTATCGGGGCTTCCGCTCTCGATCCAAATTCCTTTCACCGCCGGAAATATTTCGACGCTTTTTTGCGCCTCTTCCTTCGTAACTTTCAGATTCGGCGGAAGGTTAATGGCAATATTCGCGCTCTGGGATATCTTGTCGCTGGTCAAAGCGAATATATTGGCATACTCCACTTTGGGAATAGAATAACCCGATTCCGGTTTTCCGCGCAACAAAAAAAGCGCTCCGGCGATCGTGATGACAAACAGCGCCATCAGGATCGCAAAAGCCCTTTTCCTGCTTTTATTTTTTCCTGATAAAAAACTTTTAAAACCTGCGAACAAATCAATGTTCATATGTTTATTTTAGGGTGTTTATATATATTTATTATACAATAAATCCCCTGAATTGATAAGTTTTCAATGTGGACAAAACTTTGATATTTTTTCCATGGAACGACTATCCGGATCATAATTTTTGATATTTAGATATAATATGTTAAATTATTTATGTGGACACTGTATCAACGTCTCAGATAATTCTTAATATAAGAATTCATGCCAAAGAATATAGAACTTGAGATCAGGGCCATTGTCGAAAAGAAAGATTTCGGCGAGAGGCTGAAAAAACTTAAAGGCCGAGGAAAACTGGCTTCCAAGACGAACAGGCTGACAGTCGCCTTTTATGGAACATGCGAAAAAAATAATTTTGCCATAAGCATCAGGGTCACTGACGGAAAATCGGAAGTGGTCATAAAAAAGGGAGACTTCCACACTCACAACCGCACAGAATATTCCCAAAAGATCCCAAATGGCAGATTCATTGAAATGGTCAGGATATTCTCTCAGCTTGATTTCTATGGAAAAGTGTTCGAAAGGACCACATATAACTATCGGTTTCCGGGAAATATCACGGTTTCGCTCGTGACGGTCAGCGATTATTCCTATATCGAGATCGAAAAAATGACGGACAGAAAAAATGAAAAGAAAGTTAAACTGGAACTCATGAAAGTTGCCGGTGGACTCGGGCTTAAGATAATAAAGACAAAGAAAGCATATTACGACTATTGCGATATGCTCACGGAAAAAGTAGATTGGAGATTCTTCGGAACGAAAAAGGATTTTGCGAAATTGGAACGGATTTTGAGACAAAAGGTGGCTAAATAAATTCTTTTTTGAGTAGCGTGAAATATTTAACTCCTTCCTATTTACTGGAGGCTAGGTAGTGTACAAATCGCAGTCAACTGCTCTGGGTGTCCGAACACAAACAACGCAAAAAGTTATTGCCGCACATCCTTAAAACAAGATCAGGATTAAATTCAACTTTTATGCCCATAGCTGTTATTTAGTGATTGATGAATTTGAGTAAATGCACACCTGCCTTTCTCTCCCCTTTTGTAATCAAAGGGGGAGAAAAAAGAGATAATTTTAATTCCACCCTTCAAAAGATAAAAACCGCTCGATCAAGCAGTTTCGTGATAGATACTATGATAAGTTCTTGAATAACCCATTAAGCTCTTTCTCTGAATATCTTAGATAGTATTCGAAACATTCCTCCTCGCTTGTCGAATTTACCGGTTTCGCATTCCCGCATAATCCGAATATATCATTCAGCGGATACTTCCCTTCAATCCTTTTTACAGCCTGTGAACTGCCAAGAAACCTGAATGGTATCTTGGTTATACAAGTTCTGCTTTTTTTAGGACTCAGAACATTCAAAGCGAATGCCCTGGCAAGTTGAACGGTATCCCCGACCGAAATCAATTTTCCCGAAAGGATCGAGCCTGTCAGTTCCTTGGAATGACTGCTCGCCCTTTTCTTTCCGGGAAGAATCAATCCGTCATCAATTCCAAGAACCGCAATTATATTTGGGATTTTCTTTTTTATGACGATCTTTTCAAAAAAGTCCGCTTTCTGTTTTGCCCTATTGACGATCGTCCCCTTCTCCTTCACATCTTCGATGACATTAAGATCATATAGACTAGAATATTTATATTTATTCAATCCGAGCCGAGTTAATATTCCCGACACGATTTCGAATTTATCCCTATTCCTTGTCGCGATCAATATGGTTTTATGTTTTTCCATATCCAAATATTTTATCTATAAACTTCTCATCTTTGATTATTTTTTTGGACTTTATGTCCTCTTTTGAAAACCAGTGTATCTCGTGCTTTTCTGGCGAAGAAATAACTGGTTTTTCGTCCAATCCTTGGATGTAATTAAGAAAAACGCTGTGGCGCTTTTTATTTTTTGATATATAGTTCCAGACACTGAACAATTCGGGTTCTCCCTCGGGAGAATAAGCAAGCTCTTCCTCGAGCTCCCTTTTCAATGCCTCGAAGATCGATTCTCCCCACTCCATCCTTCCTCCCGGAAAATCAAACACTCCGTCGCCATGCTTCAGCATCAATATTTCATCTTTGCATTTAAATATGATCTTCACCGTAACATTTGGGTATTTTTTCATAGATGGCTTTATCAAATTTTTTTACCGCTTATCTGATTATTTCAATTTTAATATACTGCTCCTGAAATCTGGTTTTTGAAATTATTTCTCCGTCTGTAATATTTTCCAGTTCTTCCGGTATAACGATCAGCTTATCGTCATCATCGTTGAGACGGTGAATTATCGCTATGCATTTTCCTTCGAATTCTTTCACAGGTTCATCAACCCCAATGACATAAACATCCAGTTCTTCTCCATCTCCACTTATCGTATCCGGAATAAATCCATAATTCAACTCATATCTGAAACCATGCTTCGGATGCAAACTGTCCAACGGTCTGCCTATAACAACTTTAACGATGGTGTTCAAGTATTTTTTCATATTCTTGAATTACTCCAGACCTTTAAAAAACGGCAGACTCGCTTTTATCAATGGATAGCTCACTATCGATAATTTTTCGATCTGGTCGATCGTGAACAATCCCCGCTCAAAACACTCCTCGGCGGAACATTCGCAAGGCTCGCTGTCGGATATCGCAATGAAATGAGGATTATAGCTGATTGGAAACGGATACTCAAAGTTCCTGTCATTTTTAACTTTTTTCTTCGATGTGATCTTTCTGTATCCGAAAAGCTTGTATCGGTCCGCCGTGAATCCCCCCTCCTCAAGAGCTTCCCGCTTAAACGTTTCCTCAATGGTCTCACCTTTCTCAATGTGGCCTCCGAGAATTTCCCAGCCCCTATGATTTCTTGTAAGCACGATCTTGCCTTTATACATCGCAATACAGCATGCTGCGGGACAAAGCTCTGCCGGCGGCATATTTTCAGATAAATAAAACTCCCAGGAAGTGTTGTCATTCCAGCTTCCGGACAGGATCTTCTTTTCAATGTTTGGCTTGATTATCATATATATTCAGAATATTCTTATATTAATATTATATCTTAATCCAAACAGTTTGATAAATCCATCGCATTGACGCTTTTTTATAAGGAGCTTAGCTTCCTTCAGGAAGCTAAGCTCCTTGTACTCAAAATTCTGCGCTTAATTCTTCGAAGAATCTTACGTTTTTAAAGAGTCTCTGCAGAGGTTTGTCTAGGCGAAAAGACTCAATGGCCAACCGAACATAAAGCTTGATAACAGCCAGAGCCCGAATGCGATCAGGGAGATATCATTGGCATTTTTGGCTTTGACCGGAAAACTTTTTTTCCAGCCATAATAGAAAATAATTCCCGCCCACAGAGGATTCATTATCGCAAATGCATAGGCTTTCTTTTTTTCATCGCTCGTCAGTGGGTCTTGCGACACCTGCCCAGCTTGCAATTTGACTTTTGTCTTTTTCATCAGGCCATACGAACCGACGATCGAGGTCAGGCCGCCTGCGATCATTATAAGATCAAGTATCGGACTATTCATTTAATATATTTAAATTTTAATAAAAACATCTTCGACCTTTATATATAACCCATATCTATGCTTAGGATTTTTCATCTTTATTATACCACTGATCGTTCGTTTTTATAAAAGATATTCAGGAGCCGATGATTTTATCCAAATATTCCCCTCTTGAGAGCCTGCCTGCTCGCCTCGCTGTCAGCCTTAGGCGAAGCGGGCCGATATGCAGGGGATAAGAAATGTATAATACAAAATTACGCTAATCCAACACACCTCTAAATCTCCTCTCAAGAGGAGACTTTTTAAAATTAGATAAAAATCAGCAGACCTCATCTATAAAAAAATACCGCCTTGATTTCGCGGTTTTTGATTGTTTTATAATACCAGTGGAGAAAGCCTGTCCCTCACGACATCCTGATGCAGGAACTCGGGAAGCGCGACACCGTTGACCACGGTGAAGATCGTCGCGCATTCATCCATAGTCTGCGGATTTGTAAGGTCCAGAAGCCTCAGGCATTCTTTTCCAAACTCGACTGCCTTGATGCTGTTTCCATTTCTCTTGGACTTCATGGCGATCACATAGGCCAATTCAGCTGCTTTCTTGGGGTTTTTGTCTTTCATTTTGTTATATCTTTTTTCGATCTGTCTGAGTCTCAATTCCAATGCCTCCTTTCTGTTTCCGATTCTTTATATAAATCTAGCAGAACCAAAGACATTGTCAATAAAAAAAGAGATAATCTTTCAGGTGTTCCCGAATTTATTATCTCCGCGTCTGTTTTCTTTATATTCTTTTATCTTGGCTCTTATCCTCCGGATATTATTTTCCCCCGCTTTTATATTTTCGGACGTATCCGAATGTCTTCTCCGGCTTTCGAGGGACATCTTTTCCCACTTCAAGGCCAGATCGAGATCGCTCAGCTCCATATTCTCGAACCTTTCTTTTCCGGACCATTCTTCATATATTTCGGACATTCTGTGATAGGCGTCAGCAAGTTTTATACTCGCCGCATTATACGCTTCGTTCACCGGATCGATCTTCTTTCTCATCAATAATCACTTCCTTTTTTTGTTTATAGTATAATCGATATTTTGCCGGCTGTTAATATCAATGGACCCATTTCCATACAACTACAAAAAAAACGGCCGGATGCCGATTGTTCGGAATATCACCGCCTTGATCTTTCAGTCATATCGATCTAACGAAGATAATTGACATTTTAATTTATATATACTATTCTTGTGGTTATCGTCAGGGAGGCAGAAATTAATGGAGAACATAGAAGAATTGGAAATTCCAACTTGCATTCCAACTTTGGGAACAAAAAAAACCAGAAGGCTTAAGCGGCTTATAGAAAGAGCAAGGCATCTGAAACAAATGATCAAGTTTGGCCATGGAAGCGCAGGCAGTTTGGGCTATTACGAAGGAGAACTCGTGGCTCTCAGGTGGGTAATAGGATATATTCTCATCAAAGAGAACGTACTTGATGCGGAAGAAATGGGAACAAAAAAGGGAAAGAGACTTAAGCGGCTTAAGAGAAGGGCGAAATACTTGGAGCTAAAGATAGAGCATAATAGAGGAAGCGAAAACAGTTTGCGCTATGGCAGAGGAGAACTTTCAGCTCTAAAGTGGGCAATTGAATATGTCTATACAAAAGAAAGCACGATTAGCGCAAGAGAATAAAACAGATCCATAATAACATATCAGTTAATAAGGCCGGCCTTTCGAGAAGGCCTTTTTTTAATATTTCAAAAACCTCAGCACCCTTCCCAGGACTGCTATCTCTTAAAAATAAAAAGTTCGATATATCCGAGGTTATCCAAAAGTTCCGTTCTTATCTTTCCCTTAAAACCAGGATCGATGAGCGGCGAGATCAAGTGCCTTTTCCCACCGTCATAAGAACCTGTGTTAATGACACCGCAGACATTTTCCCCAAGCTCCACCCTTGGAGTTTCCCCTAGATAGAAATCGGAGTCATCTTCTTCCGGCACAGGTTTCAGGGCGTCCTCAAGGTCTTTCCTGCTTCCTATGTTAAGCGGCTTATCATCCTTCGGAATATGCAGTTTCTTTTTCATGGGGAAAACTATCATTATGTCCTTCATGCTCTCCCGGAACTTTTCGTTCTTCATGTTCAACTGGATCAATTCATCATTTTCGGAATCATAATCAGCACCGGCGATGAACCAATCCTTTCCCTCCTCCCCTTCAATCTTAATATCGCTCAAAACCGCATCCCGCAATTCCTTTCCCCTGAGCCTGTTCTTTTCGTTCGTCCAGAAAAAACGCGTCGCCTCCCCTTCAAACTCGATCGCACGATCTCCATGATTTTCGATCATAACAGGGAACGGCACTTCCTCACCCTTATTTATCCTCTCAATGTCATCCTGAGTAACCCTGTCATAATCTATCCTGATCTCGATTCCCGACTGCGCCAGCCGGCTCCTTGTGGAAAGGCTCAATCTCCGGAGCACGCCCCAATCCGCTTCAACGGGAGGAAAGTTCTCCTTAGTCAGAATAACCTCCGAGAAGATCAGGCTCTTTGGCTCGACCAGCTGCTTTTCCCTCATCGGAATATCCCGTCCGCTCCAAAAACCGGGAATTCCTTCCTTGAGCTTTTCGTATCCCTTTTCGGACATGACAGCCTGCCTTGCCATCTTTTCAAATTGTTCGCTTTCAAGTGACATATCAAGTGATTATTGTAACACTCTAATTAAAATTCATAATCGATCTTTCGTCAAAGTCCAAAAGAGAATCGATGACAAGATCCGCTTTTTCCATGGCACTATCCCCTTCAACTCCTGCCGACGGTACTGCAACGCATCTCATGCCTGCCGATTTTGCAGAGATCACGCCATTAGGAGAATCTTCAAACGCAACGCAGCTTCCAGCCGATATCCCGAGTTTTTTTGACGCTCCGATATAGACCGCAGGATCCGGCTTTCCGAAAAGTTCGTCTTGCGCCGAATGGACCACTCTTATGTACGGCGCTATCAGAGTCCTTTCCAAAACCGAATTTATTATGTCTATCGGCGAAGATGAAGCAATGGCCATCGGCATATCCATTTTCCTGAACGTCTCAAGAACTTCCCTGGCACCCGGCATCAGTTCTCCTTCCCTTTTTATCATCAATATAACTCTCCTGATGATATCCAACTCAACTTCTTTCTTGCTGGGACCGCTCCAAGGATAGCGTTTGAACCAATATTCCACAAGCGCATCGATCCTCACCCCCATGGTCTCGCTGGTGATCTCCTTCTTCACCGGAATTCCGATCTTTTCAAGAGCTCCTTTTTCCGCTTCGCGCCAAAAAGGCTCGCTGTCGATGAGAAGCCCGTCCATGTCGAATATGACCGCTTTTATCATATGTTATTTTATCTGTTATAATGATCTTCACAAAAAAAGCATCGTTCAAAAAATGCTCTTTGGGATAAATTTTCAACATTATTTTGCTATACGCAAGAAACTTCCGTCCAACAGGCCTTCTTTTTCGTACCGCACAGCCTCATTGCGGCTGAACCGGACTTATTTCCATCTCTCTTGAATTGCTTTCATAGAGATTCCCATCTTGATCTTCCGCCGTCACGAAAAGCTTATACTTTCCCGGTATGACATATTCCCTATCCTCGTCCCAGAGAGCCTGATAAAGGTTATTCTCCCCGGGCACCGGCGACGTGGCTTTCTGGATCAAGCGCCTGCTGCCCGGTTTTTCAATAAGCTCTCCGTTCGTATCATATATGCTCTCGAGCTGGGAATAGAAACTGATATTCGTGAATTTTTCTCCCGCCGTAACGACGCTCATAACATATGGGAAAGAGTCGTTCGTGACCGGCATGAAATATATGGAAATGTCATTTCCCGTAACGACAGAGATCCTGTCTTCCGAGGAATTGAAGATCTTGTCATAGATCCTTGCGGTTATGGCATGAATATCTTTTTTCGTTTCCTGAGAGATATTATAAAATGCCTCAAAGGGAGGAAATTTGTCTATCCCGACAAGTTCATTGTCAAAATAGAACTCGATCTGCTCGATGCCAAGGTTCGCAAAACCTTCTGCCTCGATCTTGATGTTATTCTGGTTGATAATAGCGTCATTCTGAGGATTGAGGATCTTTACGGACGGCAGATCGTCTTTACTCCTCGCGTTGCAGACTTCAGTCGGAGCGATGTTCGCGATCTTATCCGCCATATTTTCCTTCGCCCATGTCTGAACCGCATCTTCCCACGCTCTGAACTGCGGGTCATCCTCGGGACTTTCAGGAGGATCCCCTCTCGGGTCATCTTTTTTCACATAATACAAAATATCATGGATCTCGATAAAGGTCTTCTCTTCGATCTGGCTTTCCGGAGTAAGTTCGCTCGCCAGCCTGTCGGTGCAAGCTTTGTCTGTTTTCACAATGACCTCATTCTCCGCCTTTCCGTCCAGAATAGGCTTTCCGGCCTCGATCTCCTGCGGAACAGGAAACTTCTCGACCGGATCCAGAGCCAGCACCCGCGTCATGAAGTCATTCCAGATCGGAGCCGCGATCTTGCTGCCATCCGCTCCGCGCTTCATTTCATCACCATTACTGTTTCCCGTCCAAACTCCTGAAACAAGGCTGGGCGTATATCCAACCGTCCATGCATCCTTGAAACTGCTTGTGGTTCCTGATTTCGCCGCAACAGGCCTGTCTTTGATGTAAAGCTTGCTCGCCGGGCCGAAAGTTTCGGCTCTCGCATTATTGTCGGAAAGGATGCTGTTTATATTTCTCGCGATCTCTTCATCCAGGACGCGCGTCTCGCTTTGCGAAGCCTCCTTGAGGATCTTTCCATCCGCGTCTTCGATCTTCAGAACGGAGATTGGCAAGCTCCTGACCCCGTCGTTCGCAAAAACTCCATAAGCGGAAACCATGTCTATCAGCTTCACCTCGCCCGTTCCGAGAACCAGGGACAGGCCGTATCTTCCGGGATTATTCAGCGTCGTTATCCCGAGATCGTGAGCGGTGTCTATGCTCTCTTTTATTCCGGAAAGATAAAGAGCCTTGACCGCCGGTATGTTGAGCGACCGCGCCAGCGCCTGCCTCATTGTCACAGGACCTGAATATTTCATATTGTAATTATTCGGAATATATTCTTTTCCGCTGCCGTCCTTTCCAAAATTCGTTTCAACGTCGAACAGGATCGTGTTGGGAGTGTATCCTTTTTTGAAAGCGGTCGCATAAACAAAAGGCTTGAATGAAGATCCTGGCTGAAGCGGGGCTATGGCCGCATTCACATTCCCGTCTTCTTTGATATTGAAATAGTCTTTGCTCCCGACCATAGAAAGGATCTCTCCGTCCTTGGGATCCATGGCGATAAGTGCGGCGTCTCGTGCGTTATATTTTGCAAGATTTTCTTCCGTCATTTTTTTTATCGCATCCTCGGCGATCATCTGCATATCGTAATTCAGGGTCGTATAGACCTTCAGCCCGCCTTTTTCAACTTTTTCCTCCCCGAACTCATCGACAAGCTGCTGCTTCACATACATCACGAAATGAGGAGCCTCGATTTTCTCCACAAAAGCCCTTACTCTCTTGATGATCTCCACATCCTTGGCATTCTTGGCTTCCTCTTCGGTTATATATCCCTGTTCCTTCATCTGATCGATGATGAACTTATATTTCGCGATCAGTTGGTCCTGATGAGTGCCATAGGGGGAATAGTATGTCGTAGCTTTCGGAAGAGCCGCAAGAAGAGCGGATTCCGGAATGTCCAGGTCCTTGGCGGACTTTCCGAAAAAGGTCTGCGCCGCAGCCTCGGCCCCATATGCATTCGAGCCATAGGGTATCTGATTCATATACATTTCAAGGATCTGATCCTTGGAAAATTTTTGTTCCGTCTCGATCGCCAGAATTATTTCTTTTATTTTTCTTGTGACCGTCCTTTCTGACGTGAGAAGGGAATTTTTTATTAACTGCTGAGTGATGGTCGATCCGCCCTGCTCCGTTCTCATATTCCTCACGTCGGTATAAATCGCTCTTATTATCCCGACAAAATCAATGCCGTGATGCTTATAGAAATTCTTGTCCTCGGTTGCGATAGTTGAATTTATAAGATTTTTCGAGATTTGGTCCAAGTTTACGATTGTCCTCTTTTCTTCTCCATGGATCTCATAAAGAAGGTGCTGCCCGGTCCGGTCATAGATCTTGGTCGACTCCCATACGCTTCTTTTTACGATCTTATCGGGACTCGGAATATCTTTGGAAAAATATATGAACGCTCCGGCCGTTGCGATCGCCCCCAGGATCAAAAAAAGCACACCCAGCTTCAGGAAGACATAAAAGATCTTTTTCAGCCCCCTAGTCTTCACCTTTCTGTACTTCATTGCCCCACGGAGCAACCCCGGCTTTATGCGCTTGGTTATCAATTTCTTTTTTTCCCTGATTTTCGGCAAACTAAAAACAAGCTTGCTCAATATTCCAGCTTTTTTTCTGCTTTTTTGGATTGTTTGCACCCTGTATTTTCTTCTTATAGGCACAAGAATTTCTTAAAAATGAAATTGGGAGTACGATAATGCCGATGATTTTCCAATCTCAGATTTTTATCTTTGTTCTATCCCTCCCCATGATTACATTTTTCAATTAGGTACATTTGTTATTATACAGATTATTTCCCGTTTTGAAAAGAATTTTGCGCATCCTGTCAACGTTTCTCCGGCAAAAGTGTCTTAAACAAGGCAAATTCCTTGTCATAAACACCTTCCTATGTTAGATTAAAACTGTCATAACAAATAAAATAGGGACTAGTCCCTATGTATAGATTCTTTCCCAATTTGCCAGTTTTTTCGCATCTTTCGGCTTGGTCGGGCATCTCCAGATGCTTCTTTTCCTTTTTCCTTCCTCTTTTTTGTTCCGTACCGGCACCGGTTTTATTTCACCCTTGCTTTCAAGATCAACCTCGAAATTGATTGAAACTGATACTATCGACCACGATTCGCGATAATTAGTTTTTGCGCTGATCGAGAATCTTCCCTTTTTGAACTTTTCTATCGCATCTATCAGCGTTTTAATTTTTTCTTCTTTTTCACGGTTATCGTGAATAGCCTTGAGATCCATTTCGTATTTCGCGTTATCGCTAAGCTGCAATACTAGACATCCATTTTTGATCTCGATCACGGCTTTGCCCGCGTTCACTTCACCGGCCAATGATTGGCAAAATTTTTGTTCAGATTCCGTTTCTTGAGGATATACATACAATGACCTAATCATGTATATATCCCAGTACAGTACGCCAAATTCCATTCAATTAACCTCCTTTTGAGTCACCATAATCAATTTAATAACATATGTCAACAATCATGAGCAATATAAATACAGATCCTGAAAAGATCGAAAAGCTTCTTTCAAAAAACGCGGAAGAAGTAATCATCAAAGATGATTTGGAAAAAAGGCTTGTATCCGGCAAGAAACTCCGCGTCAAGCTCGGATGCGACCCCTCAAGGCCGGACCTGCACCTCGGACATTCGATCGTGCTCCGGAAGCTCAAAGAATTCCAGGATCTGGGGCATCAGGTCGTTTTTATAATCGGAGATTACACTGGAATGATCGGAGATCCTTCCGGAAAATCAAAAACAAGGCCTGCGCTCTCAAGAAGCGAGGTATCGAAGAACGCAAAATCCTATTTCGAGCAGGTCGGGAAGATCCTCGACACAAAAAAAACGGAAATCCGGTTCAATAGCGAATGGTTCTCAAAAATGAGCTTTGAGGATGTCCTAAAACTGACAGCGAAATTCACAGTCGCAAGGATCCTGGAACGGGATGAATTTTCGAACAGGCTGAAAAGCGGCACCGATATTGCGGTTCATGAGATAATGTATCCGATCATGCAGGCATATGACTCCATCGCGATCGATGCGGACGTCGAGATCGGAGGCACCGACCAGAAGTTCAACATGCTCGCAGGACGGGACCTTCAGAGAAAAATGGAAAAACCGGAACAGAATGTCCTCACTTGTCCCCTGCTTGTCGGCCTGGACGGAAAAGAAAAAATGAGCAAAAGCCTGGATAACTATATCGGTATCACCGAAAAACCGGACTCAATGTTCGGGAAGATCATGTCCATTTCCGACGGAATGATCTATTACTATTTCAAACTTCTGACGGATATTCCGGAAGATGATCTGAGGAAGATCGAAGCCGACCTCAAAGACCAGGCCAAAAATCCAAGAGACCTGAAAGTGAGGCTGGCAAAGGAAATCATCGCGATATATCACGGAAGAGATGAGGCTGAAAAAGCAGAAAGTGAATTCAACAAGATCTTCCGGGATAAGCAGAAGCCTACGGAAATGAAAGAACAAGAATTTAAGATCGGAACATACAAAGCTGTAGATTTCTTGCTTGGAGTGGGATTCGCTGACAGTAAAGGTTCGGCTAAAATAATCATTCAACAGGGTGGGTTCAAAATAAATGACGTTATTCAAAAGGATTGGAATAAGGAATTTGAGGCCAAAGATGGAGACAGCATGGTGATTCAAGCTGGAAAAAGAAATTTTAGGAAAATTTTCTTTAAAAAATAATTATGCCAAAAATAATAATTAAGCCTCAAAGAGTTTCCGAAGCCAAAAGATTCTATCAAATCCTGAATAATCCGAATTTTATTTTTCTGAGGATCAGAATGAATGGCTTCAGGGACGAAATTGCCTTCATGAAGAAAAACGCCGAAAAGAGAAGAAATAATTTTGAACATAACTACACCATATTTTGTGATGGCAAGATCGTCGGCGCGATCGGAATGAAAATAAACCAGCACAGGCCGTTCACCGGAGAGATCGGATATTTCGTTGATGAAGAATATTGGGGTAAGGGAATAGCATCGCTTGCGGTGAAACAACTTGAAAAAATAGGATTCACTAAACTGAAACTGAAACGGATCGAAATTGTCATGGACATAAGACATCCAGCCAGCGAGAAAGTCGCGATAAAGTGCGGATATAAAAAAGAAGGCATCATGAAAAAAGCAATAGAAACAGATGGCAAATATTGCGATGCATATCTTTATGCAAAGACAAAATAGCAAGTTATAATAACCGATCAAATACATATGGCGAACGGAATGAAAAAATATCTGACGCTCATCGAGGTCACTTGGCAGCGGGCCCTGACCTATCGCTTCACTGTGTTCGCATACAGGATCGGGGAAATGCTTGAGGTGATCATACTTGTTTTTATGTGGTCAGCTATCTATGAAAGCCAGCCTGTGATCAAAGGCTACACTCTCAGTGAAATGATCTCGTATGTCCTGATCGGAAACTTGATAGACGTGGCGATAAGGAACTGGATGCCGAATGTCATCGCCAGTGACATTAAGAACGGAACTCTTTCCGCGTTCCTCACAAAACCGATCAACTATATGTACTACATGTTCTTCAAAGAAGCCGGGAGAAATTCCTTTGCGTTCATTTTTTCATTCATAACACAGATAATGATAATCCTGTTCTTCCTGGACAAGGTGATCATAAATTTTAATTTGCAGATCACCGCCGTTCTGCTTGTGATGGTCCTGTTCGCATTCATAATCGAGTGGCAGATCTCATATCTTGTGGGGCTCATCGCTTTCTGGACCGATGAAGTGGACGGCATCTATGCAACAGTCACCCAGGTAAGAAAATTCTTTGCGGGAGGATATTTCCCGCTGAGCCTTCTTCCGCCTCTTTTCGTAAGCATGAGCTTTGCGCTTCCGTTCGCCTATTCCTTTTTCGTTCCCACCCAGCTATATCTCGGAAAAATAGGGATTGAAACGGGGATCAAAGGACTTTTTGTGCAAATAATCTGGATAATACTGCTGAACTTCATCATCAAACTTGCGTGGCAGAGAGGCTTGAAGCGATATGAAGGAGTCGGAATATAATATAAACATATGCCTGCAATCGAAATAAAGGACCTGAGCAAAACCTATGAATACTACAAGAAGCCTCCCGGATTGAGAGAGGCCGTCAAGAGTTTTTTTATAAGAAAAAGGCTGTTTTCAAAAGCCGTGAAGAATGTCAGTTTCAACATAAACGAAGGAGAGCTTGTCGGATTTTTGGGGCCGAATGGCGCGGGGAAAACGACCATTCTGAAAATGTTGTCAGGAATAATATGTCCGACCGGAGGAAGCGTCAGGGTGCTGGGATTCGACCCATGGAAAAGACAGAGTGAATATCAGAAACAATTCGCCTTGGTCATGGGCCAGAAAAATCAGCTCTGGACCGATCTTCCCGCAATGGAAAGCTTCGTTCTGAACCGCGACATATACCAGATACCGAAAAAGGAATTCGACAAAAAACTCGATGAACTGGTCGAAATGCTCGGCGTGAAAGACTGCCTTGATGTGCAAGTGAGAAAACTCTCGCTGGGCCAGAGGATGAAATGCGAACTGATCGCCGCGCTCCTGCACAATCCCAAAGTCCTGCTTCTGGACGAGCCGACGATCGGACTCGACGTGGTCGCGCAAAAAAATATCAGGGACTTCATCAAAAGACAGAATGAAAGGGAAAGAACAACGATCATACTCACCTCTCACTACATGGAAGATATAAGCCAGCTCTGCAAAAGGATAATAATCATCAACCTCGGAGAGATAATCTATGACGGCGAACTGGAAAGCCTCATCAGAAAATATGCGCCATACAAGCTCCTCAGCGTTACGTTCAATGGAAATGGGATCGAACGGAAAGACGTCGAAAGATTCGGAACTATACACAAATTCGACCGCTTCAATGCAATCCTCAGAGTGGACCGGGCAAAAGTGAAAGATTCCGCAAAGTCCATCCTCTCCTCGGAGCTCCCCGTCGATGACATAATCATAGACGAAGAGGATGTCGATGACATCATCAGGGAGATTTTCAACAAATAAATACGATAACTATGGAATTCAAAGAACTTTTGAAATTCGTTTCAATGGAACGGAAGCGCCTCGCGGAGTATACCGGAAGATTTCCGGATAAAGACAAGGAGATATTCGCCATGGCCGTGAAGATCGGCGAAGAGTTCGGCGAGCTTTGCGAACAGGTACTTTTCCATACATCGCTTCAGGGAAAGCACAAAATGCACAAATTCGACAAAGATGACCTTCCTTCAGAGTTTGCGGATGTTCTTCTGACCACCCTGATACTTGCAGACGAAATGAATATCGACATTGAAAAGGCGCTTGAAAACAAAATAAAAAAGATCGAAAAGCGATACGAAAATAAATAGATAAATAATAAATATGAGATTTATCCTAATTTATACCACTGCATCTGACATGAAAGAGGCAAAAAAGCTTTCGGGGCATTTGCTGAACAATAAACTCGTCGCTTGCGTCAATTTTTTCAGAGCGGAAAGTTCCTACCTATGGCAAGGAAAGATAAAAGATGGAAAAGAGATCGTCATGATCCTGAAAACCAAAGAATCAAATTGGAAAAAAGTCAGATCTGAAATAGAAAAAATACACTCATATGATATCCCCTGTATCATCAAGATCAAGGCCGAAGCAAATTATGAATTTGAAAAGTGGGTTAGCGACGAAATAAGCTAAACAAACCAGAACCTTCGACCGCCTTTCTTCATCAGAACTAAGGTAAACTACTTTCAGACATTATGCACCCTCCTTCGCTAAAAGCTACGGCAGGTTATCCGACTTTAAATGCTTCCTCAAGGTGGATAAAAAATCCACCGTATCAGTTCGGCGGACCCTTGGTTTCGTTTGTTTTTTTTGTGCTTTTAACATCTATTTTGTTTTCAAATCTGATCGTATCCTGTCCGTCATCTTCAAGAGCTATGCCCCTGCAAAAAGCTATTTCAGGCGAGAACATATCCGGATTGTCTGCGACATAGTCCGCAATCTCGGCCATGTTCATCGGTTCGCCATATATCCTCACTTCCTGATATATCTTCATGTGATAGACATCATCCGTTCCGCTACCGATAGCCAGAATAAAACAGTTCTTGTTTATGGCATTGAACCGCTCTTCGCATCGTACGGCAAAGTCAAGATGAATTCCGTTTTTCAGAAACCTCAATTTGTATTTTTTCAATTCCGTCACCTCCTTTAGCCAACAGATATAAATTAGCAATTTTCCGAATAAATGTAAAGTAAAAAAATACCATCCTTTTTGCGGACGGTTTCAATTCATTGCTATAGGCTTTTCAAAATGTATTTTTTCGTCTTTCCTGTCCTGAAGAGACAAGCCCATGCATCTTCCGATATCGGATCCCAGCAAATGCATATGGCTTTCCACGTGCTTCATTATTTCATCGAGCGTCATCGGCTCTGAATGCGTTTCTATGCTGATCTTGCCCTCCTGAACCTTCGTCTTTTCACTGATCGCTCTCACGAAGCAATCTCCGGTATGGGCATCTTTTTCCCTGCTCCAGGTTATGGCAATAAACTTCAGCCTGCCGTCCCTGAGAAGCAGAATTTTGTATCTTTCCATCTGATTCCTCCTTGCGTCGAATAATTCAACATAGATAATTTAGCAAATATCACGTAAAAAGTAAAGACTGAGGAAGATCCGATCGCCGCAAAAAAATACCACCCCCCTTCGGATCTGGATGGTTTTATTGATCTATTGGAATCGGATAGAAAGGTATTTTTCTTTCTTTCTCATCTTCAAGAGAAAGCCCGACACACCTCTTAACACACGTACCGATATGTTGTTCGTTGGTTTCGATATATTTTCTGATCTCTATAAGAAACATTGGCTCCGTTGAATGAATCTCAGCTCCTAATATTCTTTTGGGAACCTCCGATCCTTCTTTTATTGCCCTTACGAAACAATCTCCTTTGTCGGCATACTCTCCTCCGCCCCAAGTTGTGGCAAAAAATGTTTTCTTGCCGTCCTGGAAAAGCAAGGCCATATATTTGTTCATTTGATCCCTCCTTTTGTTGAAATAGTTCAACGCAAGCAATTTAACAGGTTTCGCAGTAAAAGTAAAGCAGATATAACCATAAAAAAAGAGGACTATGTCCTCATGCATACATGCCTTTGCAGCTTTCGGCGTTCTCTATATGCGTCCGGTAGATATCAACCATCGCGTACTTAAATATCTCCAGAACCGGCCCCGCAAGCTCTTTGCTGCTTATTTTATCGCTTTTCTTATTCGTTTTTTTCCTCCCATCCAAGACCACTTGCAGGGAGGCTTCTATTTTTTCAATGACCTTCGGATAGTCATCGAGTTCAGACAAACCTTCATCGCGCAATTCCGCTATGTTTATCTTCCAGATCTTTTCTATCCTTTCCAGATCTTTGCTGTCTATCGGACGCAATTCCAATTTATCTTTATTTTGTTTTTTCATGAATATCCCTCTGATTGAAGGCTATCATAAGACCGCATGAGTTGCAACAATCGCATCACAGCAGCGCCGCACCGACCAAAAATGCATAGTCATCAAGATCCGTAGTTTTGATCTTTGTCTTCTTTGCCGGAATGAGCGCCCGATCTTTCAATTCTTCGATCGCAAGATCAAATATCTCCCTGCTCTTCACGATGCTTCCGCCGATCACGATAAGCTCGGGATTGACCGTATTCACGATGTTGATCAGCCCGGCCGCAAGATACAGACTGGCTTCCTTTATAACTTTTTTATCTTCCGCGATCCCCTTTGCAGAATCCGCGGCAATGTCCACCGCCTTTTTCCTCGTCCCGGTCTGACCGTGATAGATCCTTTCAATGGCCCTTCCCGAAACATATCTTTCCCAGCAGCCGTTCCCTCCGCAAGAGCATTTTTCTCCGCCATATACGATTACCATATGTCCGAATTCTCCCGCGGTATTATTTGCCCCCCTGTACAACTTATTATTTATTTCGATCGCTCCTCCGATCCCTGTTCCGATCGTGAGATATACGACATGATCATATTCCTTTCCCTTTCCGTAGGCATTCTCCGCAAGCGCAAAACATTTGACGTCATTGTCCACTTCAACGTTCTTTCCGATCTTTTCTTTGATGACCTTTTTCAAATTCACATTCTCGAATCCCGGGATGTTCGGCGCATACCTCACAATATCTTTTTCACAATCGACTTGCGCTGCGATCGCGATCCGAAGCTCCGTGAATCCGCCTTTCTTTTCGAAGTTTACGGCGGTTTCTATGATATTATTTATAACATTATCCCTTCCCTCGGGCGTTTCGGTCTTCTGATAATCAACGATCTCATATCCACTTTTTCCGATCTCAACGATGGCGCTGGAGATCTTTGTTCCACCTACGTCGAATGAAAGATATTTTCTGTTTTTTGACGGCATATTTTTATATTAATCATATTAATTCTTTATATCATTATAGCATTTAACCTGACAAATAAAAAAGGTGCTGTTTCTTCGTCCCACGCAAGCAGCGAACATTGACAAAAACCAGATATTGGAGTAGGATCATCTGTTATTGAAAATTTCCGAATTCGGATATTCACTTAACGCGGAGGCGATCATGAAAAAGATAAAGGTTATTCTTGATGGTATTTCAAAGCTTTTCGAAAGAAAGCCCGACGAGATAGACGCTTTTCTCGGGCCATACCGGCACATGTCGATGATACAAATAGATTATATCGTGCGTGTCATTAATGCTGAAATAAAGAAAAGCAAAAAAATCGGTTTGAAGATCCTGCCGAAACATCAGCTTTATGAAAAACACGCCATAATGGCAGCTTTTGATCTGTGGGGACACGAGTTGAATGTCAACGGTCCGAAATATTCCGACGTGGAGTACAGCAAAAGAATTTCCGACCTTGTTGAAATGGTAAACTACATTTTAAGAGATGAAATAGCATATTATTTCAATAATTCTCCGGAAGGTACGGTGAAGAATCGCTATAATTGCCACATTGCGGACGTCGTCGCAAGACTTGCAAAAGACTGCATGGACAATAAATGCGCGCCCTGGATGGCAAAGAACACACCCGACTGACAAAGTCGGTTTTTTAAATTTATTCAAGATATAAAAAAAGAGAAGCATTGCTTCTCCGGTCTTATTTTAGACTTCCCAGGTCCTGTGTCAGATTGAAACGGGATAGTCTTTTCCTGATCTCTTCAGCGCTCATGCCGCCCGATACGAATGGCATTCTCACCATGCTTCTTATATCCTCTTCTTCGAACCCGACCTTGAATATGACCGTCTTCTTCTGCCTTTTGCAATAGGAGAAAAGTTCACCCAGCACCGTGGTCAAGTCCGAATAGACGGGAACGTATATCCTTCTGCCGAAATTCCGCTCAAGTTCTCCGGTCGTAAACATCGCATTTATACTTATCCTGAAAGCCCCCTTGTCTGCCATGAACTTCGCGGTTTTTTTTGCAGATGTCCTGGCTTCCGGCTGGTCCATATCGAGTCCTCCCAGCAGAACATATCCGTTCCATTCCGTACCCGACTCATTCAAGAAACCCACGGCTTTATTTATCTGCGCTTGGGTTATCCCCTTCCGATGCCGCCATAGAAGATTATCGTCATAATATTCTATTCCAAGACGGATCCTCAGTTTCTTTCTTCCAAGATTATCCTTTATCATTTCAATGCTTTTCCCATAAAGCAATATGTCATCGACCCGGGATTCGATCTCATAGAAATTGCAGGTCGGGTGACTGGCCAGAAATTTGGGAATGTCCGAGAGAATCACGGGCTGATACATTTCCTGGGGTCTCAGGATATTTCCTCCGTTATAAAGGACCAGAGAATCCGGGGAATGCTCATTTACGAGATCAGCGACCATTGAAAGAATTTCACTCCCGAAAGATTCATTCAATTTCAAGGACCTGTCCTGTCTTCCCTGCACTCCGCAAAACATGCATTTAGGATTTTGCGTGCATCCTATGTAGGGCAAGGCGATATACAAAACTTTCTCTGAGCCCACCTCCACAAGCGTGGCCGCATAATTTCTGCCGCTTTTCCCGGCTCTTAACGTCTGATTCAGCGTTATATTTATTCCTCCTCTATTACATGAATAGTATCGATATATTACGTCTAAACAGTTTTTTGGTCAATAAAAGATAGCGGGATCTTCCGATATCATACACCTTGACATATCGCATAAATATGATATATTTATAGGCTGGCAAACGGTTCAGCAAAAAGGAGGAAATAGTATGATATTGTTCATTCAGGTGTTGGGAATTTTATGCATTATATTTGCACTATTGTATTTCATGAAGGGCAGCAAAATCATAAGGCAGGAAGCAAACTATATATACATAAATCACGGAAAGCCGATCCCTCTCATCACAATACTTATACTGCTATGGCTTGTCGCATCTTTTCTGTCAAAGATGGCAATGATCGTCAGTGTCGGAATGTATGTCGCAAGCTTATCGGCAATCGTATTTTCCGCGTTTTTATGCGCGGCATCACTGGGAAGATTTCTGGCCTATATTTTCGGACGGACGGATTCATCCGAAACGGATAAATGGGGAGCTCCAATCCGGCAGGAAATAAACAGATCCATGTTCAGCTTGTCAAACCTGATCATAATGTGGTTCTTCGCGGATTATTACAGTCTGCTCACTGTAGCAGGCTACGATATTCCGGAACTCATAAAACAATCTCTGCTCAATATTATTTAACTGTAATATTGGGTATTTTTTTGTCATATTTGTATAAAAATCAGCATATATTTTTCTCCGGACAAAACAAAAAACTCGCACTAGCCGAGTCTATTTCAATTCAAACAGATACCGGACCTGTAGCTCATTTTGCTGATCTGCGTTCCATGCCTAAACAGATGATGATGTATCCTTGGGATCAGAAAAAATCATATCTCCTTGAGTCTATTCAATAGATCCATTAATTTTTCATCTTCTATCTTCTCTTCTGCGCTTTCTATAAATTCATCCAAGTTCTTGCCATATTGTTTGGCATAGACTGCCGCCTGCATAGCCATTTCCAGCTTATCGATCTGCTTTACGAATCTCGCCTCCGGCGACCTGTTTTCTTCAAACTCCAGCCATAATTCCAAATATTCCCTGCCTTCCGGAAAATCAGCGAATATCTTCCGAACCCCCCTTTCTTCCAAGGCATGTTTTTCATTTTTATCGATTCCGTCAAACGGCGTTATATCTCCCCCATCAATCTCTCCAAGTTCATGGATCAAGGACATTTTTATCACTTTTGCCATATCCAGTCCGGGAAAATATTTTTTGGCGATCAGCATTCCCAAAAGCGCGACGGCAAACGAATGATCACCGACACTTTCACATTTGTCTTCCGGAATTCCGCGCATGGGCCATCCTTGCCTCAGAAGATGCTTCAAGTGATTGATCTGAAAATAGATTTCAATGATCGGATCGGATCTTTTTCCCGCGAGAAACTCGAAAGGATTGCTGTTTTTTATTATCATGTGTTTAAAAATAAATTATCTGTCCATACCCAAGTCTATACCCAAATCGCCCGGCAGTAAATATTAAAAGAGCGCAGGCATGTTATGCTGCGCCGATCTCCTGAGATTTTTTCGATATCAAATTCTGCACTTTTTCTCCATAGATGCCGGAAAATCCTATGGAAAGGAACGCGATAACCGCAAAAGATGCAACCACTTCAAATAGTATCCACGGATCCGTAATATCAATTCCCGAGAATGGCATTATCGCCATTCCGATCATGGCTATTTCAGGCGAGAGCACGAATAATAGGCTCTCGATCAGCATATATTTTTTCGCTTCTTTCCTGTTTTCCGGAAGCACCTTGGGAAGATAGTTCCTGACCTCTTCTTTATAATTTCTTACGGACATTATTACATAGAGCAGAAAACCGGCCATCCATATGGCAATATATACATACATTTTTTCAACCTCCTATTATATTATATCCTAGCCTTTCTTATTCATAAGTCAAGACTGATCCCTTTCTGCGCTTCATCACAATATCTGATCCGAAGTGCGCGCCCTGGATAGCGAAAACATATCCGGTTACCAATAAACCTAATTCCACCGCCCGCCTGTCCGGCCCGCTTCGCCGAAAGCTGACAGCGAGGCGAGTAGGCGGGTTCTGGCGACATAATAAAAATAGACCACCTCTCGTGTTCGAAAGATGATCTGTTTCGTTTTCAGGACTCAGACTATTCAGAAAATAACTACCAGGGCGAATAGCACTATAACAAACGCTATGAGCCCGATGAGCAAGCCGCCAAGGATCGCATTTTCGATCGAAGCTGAAATGTCCTTCTCGAACAAGACTTCATTTTCATCGAATTTTTCAATTGAATACTCTGCTGAGATATTCTCTGCGCGCTGCACGGAGTATATTTCCTTATACTCGATCATGACCCCTTCTGAGGTGGAAGTCCAATATTTCTTTACCAGCCTTCCGTCAATTTTGCGTATTGCATAAAAGATCCATTTTACGCCAAGATCTTTCGCTGTTTTGACAAAATCCTCAATATCCAGCGCTCCCGCTCTTGCAGTGCCAAGCCCTCCTGCACCGCCAAACCCCCTATATTCCGTAAACCTGTTTTCTAAAAATTTCTTTTTTGAAAGAACAAGTCCGGCTCCTTTTATTTTTTCTTCGATCTCCCTGCTTATTTTGATCTTAATCTCTTTTGGGCTTCCTGGTATAAAGGAAATCCCCAATAATGCGACAATAGCCGCAAAAGCTAATCCGACATACATTGCCGTTACAAATGGATTTTCGTACATTCCATATCACCTTTTATTTTTTGTATTTAGTATCAAATCCCGTACTTGGGAGATGAGTCTTGTATGTTAATTTATTGCTTTAAATAGCCAAAACTCAGATTCCAAATAATAACGCAATACACGCTATTATACACTATTATTATACATATGTCAATAATACCTAAAACAACTTCCGCTTAGTGTTTTCTAGCAGAAAAAGTTCAAATCCCTGCTCAATGTCATATAACTGTAACATTGGGTCTTTTTTGATCATATTTGCAGAAGGCCCCTGCATTGTTTAAGAATTGACAGATTTCAAATATTATGATATCCTATTCCGTTGTTCTTAATATTCGCAAAGGAGGGAATATCATGGATTTATCATGGCTATGGAAGAAAAAGGAAGAAAAAGAAAAGACCCCAAAAATTAATGATCTCTTTGAATACAGCAAGAAGAGCACCGAGGACCTAATTCAACTCTATAGATCGGAAAAATATTTGATCGAAAGACTGGAAAACAGAAATATGGGATTGCCACTGGAGAATGGCTATTACAAAGAAACAGCGAAAATGGAAAACGAGCTTATAGGCAGGATCTCCGATGAATTTGAGAAGAAGGTGCTTCGCATTGCAGTCGGTTTCAGATTTAATCTACTCGAATATATGGATAAGAAATGGGAAAAAGAGATAAGCGAAGGCTGCCTCTACATGTGCCACTACCTGAGATTCGGAAACAGATACCCGAATGCGTCTCAGGCATACAATCCCCTGCCTTTTCCCGGCCACGAATTCTTCATCTGGCTTTTATCACATACCGGAGATGATAAAAACAATCACATGGAAGAAGCCATACGTTGTGCAGCGACAGAATTCAGACAAAATCGTATTATCGGGAAAGAATTCCCTGAAGAAAAGATCCGAAATGAGAATCTGCCTCCACTCATGGAATCCGTCGGAATGAGATTGCTTACACTTATGAGTCCGGAATTTTCGAGAGAATTAAAGATCATAATCGAGATCTGGAAAATGGAAGGCGGAGAAGGAGAAAAATATCTCCAAAAAATATTAAAAGAAATGCCATAAAACAACGAATGACCGACCAAATGAAAGGTCATTTTTTTATTCTCTTTTTGGCCAGATTCGGTCAAACCGCCGACCATTGACATTTTCATAATTTATGTTACCATTTGCGGAAAGTCAGAACAGACTCTGGCTTTTGAATGTTTGAAAGAAACAGGAGGATAGTATGCAGTTTGAAAACAAAATGAACAGAAACATCCCTCTTGAAAACGAGGAGAAAAAAGACAAGGGATTTGTCGAAAAATACCTGCCGTTCCTGGCATGGGCGCTCGTAAAAAAAGAGAACAAAATGCTGCCGGTTTTGAAAAAGATCGAACAGCTCTTCAACTCTGCCGGCATCACCGACGCAATACATCTGGAGATAAACGGAACTACGATCTCCACCAATAAGTATGGCAGAGACAATATGCATGAGCTCATAAGCGCATTGCACAAATCCAGCAAAAGGATATTGACGATCCATTTTGTAGGAAGAAAAAAGGTTGGCGATGTGGAAATAACATCTGTGGTTCATGCCAGGCTTCTCGGAGAAGAAACGTCCGCAAGCATGGCTATCGATAATTACGGCATGGTGCAGATACCGAAGACGGTGAAAGCCGAGACGTTCAAAAATGACGTCAACGAACTGTTGACTGAAGGATATCTCGGAAAATGCGAAAAAACTTTTGCGGAATTTACGGATAAAATGGCAAGTGATTTCAAGCGCGTCTTTGCAATAGACCCCTTGGTGTCGAAACCGGAAAAGACAGTCATCGTACCTTCAAAAAAGGATATGAGGGTAAGCAAATTCTATAACCGCAGATTTTTCAACCAGGACAGCATTTTGTCCCCTTCGTTCTATAAATCGAGCGGAGCAAGTCCGGACTATAGCCATAACGGCTTTTCCGATCCTTTCCAGATCCTGTGGTGGATGATGATATTCGACTATATCACAGAACCCGCAGGAGGAAGCAATGCCAATTTCATCGACAGCAGAGGAAACGAGATCTCCGGAAACGATGCAGCATCTCTGGCAAGCAGCGCGGATCAGGGTTCGCTGTCTGCACAGCTTTCAGAGACCAGTCCGACTTTCGAGCCCGGAAAATATGAGACATTCCATCAATCCGTAGAAGCTTCAAAGTTTGATGGCGCTTCTTTGGGATCCGGAAAAGACGATGACAACAAGGATAAATCTTCGTCATCCGATAACACTGCGGCAACAGCTGCAGTAGCCGGAGATGGCGGAGGCGGACACAGCACCAAAAGCCACAGTGGAGACAGTCATGGAGGCGACAGCAATGTGATTCATGGCACAGACACAAACACCACAGGAGGTTGCACCGGCGGATGTTCCGGAGGCTGCAGCGGAGGATGCGGAGGAGGAGGATGCGGCGGCGGATAATAAAACGCCTTAGCCCTCCCTCAAACAAGTTTGAGGTGAAAGAATGGCAAAGTGTAAAAGCTTTTCATTGCAGTGGCATCTGACCAATAAGTGCGATCAAAGGTGCAAACACTGCTATGTCCATAACGGAAAAGAAAAAACCGAAGAAGAAGAATTCGGACTCGTTCAGTGCGTTTCGATTTTGGACGATTTTATTCTTTTTTGCAGAAGGATAAACAGAACTCCAAATCTGTCGCTTACCGGAGGAGATCCGCTTCTCTATCCTGATATATGGAAATTCCTAAAGATCGCTCATGAAAAGAATATACCCTTCTCGATCCTCGGAAATCCCTTTCATGTAAATGATGAAGTCTGCACAAAGCTGCATGAATTGGGATGCACATACTACCAGATGTCCCTGGACGGACTCGAGAAGACTCACGACGCTCTGAGAAAGCCGGGAAGCTGGAAAGCAACGATGGATGCCCTAAAGATATTGAACAGGCACGGCATCAGGACTGTAATAATGTCCACCGTGTCGAAAATAAACTACAGGGAGATCCCCGAACTGATCGAGATTGTCGTAAAGAACGAAGTGAACACATATGCGTTCGCGCGTTACTGTCCGACAAGATCGGATACCAAGCAAAACATCGGCCCGGAGGAATACAGAAGATTCTTGGACAAAGTCTGGAAAACCTTCCAAAGATTTTCGAAAAGCGGCACGTCTTTCACCCTGAAGGACCACCTATGGACCCCCTATCTCTGGGAAAAAGGCCTGCTGAATATCAAAAGCAACACTGACAGAAAATGCATCCACGGAGGATGTCACCTGGGAACAAGCCATCTGACACTGCTTCCCGAAGGCACATTTTTTGCCTGCAGGAGATTCGAAAGTCCGCTTGGAAACGCAAGAGATGACTCATTCTTCAATGCATTCTTTGGAAAGAAGATGAGCAGATACAGGAACATGACAGAAATAGAAGGATGCAATAAATGCAAACTTCTGCAGCATTGCAGGGGATGCCGTGCCGTCACTTATGGCACGACCGGCAACTATTTTGCCAAAGACCCGCAATGCTGGATAAAAACATAGACAATAAATGACCGATCAAATGAAAGGTCATTTTTTTATCCGCTTTTTTTATATATAATCAACCGACAGCCTTATCTTGAACCCCTTATCCTTGCTCCTCTTGATCACAAGTACCGATATTTCCTGGAACATTTTCCCGATGCTCTGGCTTTCGCTGTCTATAGAATTGGTAATTGAGTAGACCGGAACAATAAAGACATCTGCGCGGTCAAATTCTATCGCCGTAGTTATTCCTTTGAACCTATCCTCGATCTTCAAACTGTTTATGCTTTTTACTGAAATCTTTTCATCGACATTAAAACTTTTATCTTCAAAGCGTACCATTGCATCCTTTGCCGACTGGATGAAAAAATTGAATTCAACCGCAAAATTATATTTCCTCAGAAGACTCGATACTCCAAAATCATATCTCGCTTCCACATCCGATCCGCTTCCGATCATTATTTTTTTGGAAAAATCAAGATCCTTGCTTTCAAATGCATAATTCAGGACGGCAGGATCTTCTTTTTCATCCGGCGATGATATATAGGCATCATTCGAAAGCGTTTTGAGCTTGCGCTGCTTCAGATAATCATTCAAAACGATCTTCTTCGCAACAAGATGGTCAGAAAAACACAGACGTTCGCACTTGTCATAAACAATATCCCTTCTCGCCCGTCCTCTGATCTTTTTGTGATAGGTTTCTTCCCTTCTTGTTATGGTGTTGATGATGTTGAAATTTTTTTCTTTTAGGCTCAATTCGGTCATCGTTGCGCCCTTGTCCGAAAAGCATGCGATCATTTTTCCATTCTTCACCATCGTCTCGCTTGTTCCATCAAGATCTATATCCGCTCTTTTAATAATCAGGGATTTTTTCTCATATCTCTCGTCATATTTCTTTTCTGCTTCGATCAGATTCTCATATATCGAGGACCTGATATTCCCGAAATAGAATCCCCCGAATACCCCATGCCAATACCCGCAATTGCACTGGCTTTTCCATAGACTTTGGAAAATGTCCTTGTCTTTTTCCGGCGATGCATTCTCGTTTAATTTATCGCTCAGGCCGAGCATCCTTTTATGCATATAGTTCAACCTGGGATATTTCAGAAAAAAATTCCTGAAGAATCCCGAATTTATAAAATACCTAATCTCGTCATAATCCGGCCTGTCTTTCAGATAATCCTTCAGCTCCTTATAGCGGAAAAAGTCCCGCGGTTCCATGACCCACTCGTCCATTTCCACATAAGCGGAATTCGGAATATAAACCAGGCCGTTCGAAGGGAATTTCTTGAGCGCTTCGCTTGCCGTTATTGTTTCGATATATTTTTCGTTCTTCACCAGCAGCCTGAAAAAGTCCCTTAGCCAATTCTTTTCATACACCCAATAGTATGTTGTCGGCCACAAGCCGAACTTTTCACCGTCATCGAAAAGCGTGATCAATATGTCTTCTTTTTTTCCGGAAAATTTCTTCAGGATCGCGATCGCTTCCGTCGGCCGGGAAAAAGGTATCTTGTAGCGGAGAGTTTTGCTTATCGGAAACACGGCGATCGGCCTTGAAGAGTCCTCAGTAGCGTAATGTCCCAAGAATTCTTTCTCATCAAGGCCAGCCTTGCGGAAATGCGTGTCATCCAGAAAAGTATACCGGAGCCCCGATTCATTTATGATCCTGGCAAGATAGGGTTCCCATATCCTTTCGGCAAGCCACATACCTTCAGGCTTTTTGCCAAATTTATCTTTTATGAAATCGTTCATAAGAGCGATCTGGGAGAATTTATCCTTATCGGATATGGTCTGCAGTATGGGCTCATAATATCCCCCGCCTATCATCTCGATCTGATCTTTATCCGCCATCCGTTTCAGTCTTCCGATGAATTCCTTTTCGTTTGCCATCAGCCAATCGAAAAGCGGACCGCTGAAGTGCATGGTCAGTTTTACTTTCGGAAATTCTTCAAGAACGTCCAAAAACGGCTTGTAGCATTTGTCAAAAGCCTCCCTGAAAACATAAGGGTCGTTTCCCACCGGCTGGTGGTTGTGGATGCCGAAAAGAAAATATAGCTTACCCATAATTTTTATCTATTGATTAAGCGATTCCGGAAATTCCGCCAATGTAACTTCCGTTTCGATCTGCTCTCCGTTCTTCAATACTTTCAAAACGATCTTATCCCCGGGCGAATACTTTTCCATTATGCCTTCCAATTCCATAACCTGCTCCCCGTTGACTTCCAATATGACATCTCCGGCCTGAAGGCCCGCGCTTTCCGCCGGAGAACCGTCAACGATACCATCTCCGATAGACTGAGGCACCCAATCCAGATCATTGACCAAATCATCGCTCAATATCAAAACGCCGTAATCCAGTTCCTTCGGCAGTCCCACCTTTACCCTGTCATCTTCGGTCAGGATCGAAACTTCTTTGATGTTAACACCGATAAACGCAGGTTTGCTTTTTTCCATGAATCTCAAAGTGGAGATCATATCATTAAGAACCGACGTGCAGGGGTTATCTTCAATATTCTCCGTTGCGCATAAAACAGCGAAAACGTCATTTTCCCTTAGTACAAAACTGCCGTTCGTATATTTTCCGTCCTTTGTGCTAGAAAGATTATATGCGGTAATATTCCCGATAACTATATTTCTTTCTTCAATGTTATCCGATCCTACCACACCTTCAACAAATGATCTCTTGAGGTCTTCGGTCATTTCCTCAAAAGTGATTTCTCTATTTCTGTCCGGATCAAAAGATGGCATCGACCCTATGGATATATTCGAGTAATTTCCTTCATTATCAGTATAGTCTAAATTAAATAGAGCTATTCTATTGCGGGTATTCTCAGAAACCTTCCAATCTGGCGGATATTTAACCGAAAATCCATATTTTTTGCTTTCATATATTTTCCAATCTTTTGTTACTGAGATCTCCGGGGAAGCAATTGCAACCTCATCACCTGCATCCAAGCTCTGATCCAACCCAGAACCGCTTTCCGGCTCCAGATTAATGTAGGGCCTGTATTCAATCAGATACATCATGATCCCCAAAATGGCGCCAATCCCGACAATAAGGCTCAGCGCAAGGATGGTCTTCGGCAGGTTCTGGAACAATGTTTTGTTTTTGTTTTGCATGTTTATTTAGTAAAATTATTTATAACCTTTTCATAGACCTTTTCATATTCATCCGCCATTTTTTGGACCGTGAAATATTTTTCGACATGGCGCCGGCACTCGGCTCTGCTAATCTTCTCAATATTTTTTATTGCTTGCGCCATTCCCTTTTCGTCCTTGACCACAAATCCCGTCTTGCCGTTCTTTACGATCTCGGGAACAGCCGCACGGTCCAGGCCTATCACCGGAGTTCCGCATGCCATCGCCTCGATCATCACCAGCCCGAACGGCTCTTCCCACTGAAGCGGTACCAGAATCCCCTTTGCCCCGCCAAGAAGCCTGTTCCTTTCTTGCGGATTGACGGCTCCCACATATTCGATCTTCCCTTTTTTGAGGCAGGGTTTAACTTTTTCCTTGAAATAGTCCTTGCACCCGCTGCAGCTCCCCGCGAGTTTCAGCTTTACATTCGCTTTTCTTGCTGCCCTTGCCGCAAGATGCGCTCCCTTATCTTCGGTTATATATCCCAAATATATGAAATAATCCCTGGGATCATTTTTAAAACTGAACCTTTCGAGATCGATCCCGTTATGCACCACGCTGGCATTTTTCTTCAGTTTGGAATTATTTTTCTGGCTATGGCTTACAAAAACATGATGTACTTTATCGAAACGCCGTGCCGCATCTTGCCAATACACATCAACTGCCGCTCGCTTCTTCTTTGTTTTTTTACATCCCGGCATCGGACTGTGAATGGTTTCCACCATCGGAACATCCGCCAGATCCGCAAAATAATAAGCGGTATTGCCGATATGGGAATGGATAATATCGAATTCCTCTTTCATCTCGCATGCTTTCACCATTCCGGCGATCGAATAATTCGTTGAATTCCATCCATAGATATATTTCCTTGAAGCCGGATATGAGACCACGGGAACCAGCCTTGCGGACGTTTTTGAATCCTTTGTCGCAAAAAGCGTCACCTCATGCCCGCGCTTCACCAATTCTTCGGTGAGGTAGTGAACCATGAATTCCAGTCCGTTCTTGCCCCTTGGCGGAACGCTTTCCTGGAGCGAGACTACTTGTGCGATCCTTAGTTTTTTCATCGATAGATGCTACATTATTACAATATTATTATACTTTTTAACATTACATTGGGCAAATATAAAATTCGCCATAATGAAACGGCGAATTCTATTGCGTAATTTGTATTTCAAAAAGAAAGATTTTTCTATCTCACATCCTCCCCCGTCTTCAACCAGTCGAATTCAGCCCGGTTGATCTCCATAACCCTGTTCCAGTCATATTTGTTTTTGTTGAATATGGCGGCAGAAGGGATAAGACGCTTGGTGTCGGACTGGACGAGATAGACATTGTTGGTTCCCTGAAGCTTTACGAGATTGGATTCGGGATATGATTCCATTTCTTTATTGGAAATGACCTGGACATCTTCCCATTTGTCGTTGTAGGAGGAGAATATCTCGGGAGTGGGAATGTGTTTCCTGATACCGCCTGATGAGAGATAATAGATGGTTCCCTGCCTGGATTCCCGGATCAGATACCCCCTGCCGTATTTATCGATAACCGTCTGAGAAACATTTTTAACATCGTCCCAGGAAAAGCCATAGTCCAGGAATATTTCCGGGTTGGGAATGTGGCGTTTAATGCCATTTACCACAAGATAGACCTTGTAGTCCCCTATGGCGCGAATAAGGTTGTCTTCGAAGTCCGGGATAGAATCCAGAGCAGATTGATCTACAATAGTAATATTGGTCCACTCATAGCCCAGGGTTTCAAAGACTTCCGGGGTGGAGATCCATTTCTTTTTTTGATCGATGACTACATAAACCTTGAAAGAATCCGGGGTTTTAAGAAGAGTGAGATCGGGATAGGAAGAGGGAGTAACAGCTTTTTCTCCTTTGGTGACAATTGTAGTTTGGGATGCTTGGGAATAATTGCCGCTGGCATCATACGTGAAAACACTATAATAATAAGCTGTGCCGGTAAGGAGGTTCGAGTCAGTAAAGGAATTTTTATTATCGTCAAAGATCACGGTTCCATCTGAGAGCGAAGAAGGATAGGAAACGGTTTTTCTTAAAATCTTGGTCTTTTGGTAATCCCCATCGGTCGGATTAGTCCAGGTAAGAAGGATCTGGGTCTCAGTGGAAGTAGAAACGAGATTCGTAACTTTAGCAGGAGGGGTGGTGTCAGAGTTCGGGGTCGGAGTAGGAGTTGGGATGGGGACTGGGGAAGGATTCGCCTGGCCGCTCACCGTATATTTACCACCATAAACACCACTTAAAATGTCTGTACCCAAGCCATCATCCTTGATAACTGTCGATTGAGTGCTGTCGCCGGCGGTGAATCTGAAAGTAAGATTGTCAGCGGAAGGCGTTGTGCCATAAAGAGCTTTAAAATTAATCTTTGCCACCAGGCCGCTGGCAGTTTTAACTCCCGGAGTAGGCATTCCGCTCGTTATCTTTATTATCCCAGTGTTAGCATCTATTGTCTTTTCCATCGCCATAGTGAAAACGGAACCTGTTGTATCTATACTTACTGCCTGAAAGCTATTTCGATCATAATTTAGATACGCAGCGGACACTACGGCATTTTGTCCATTGGTATTCATATAGACACTAACCGTAAAAGTGTCATTGGGATTATAAGATCCGGTAGCCGGAGACACACTTAGGGTGGCTTGAGACGTGCTGCCCACCAAACTCGCTTTCCCGAAAAATGGAATGGAAAGTAAAGCCAGAAAAGCCACAGAAGCGATTATAAATTTCATTTTACGCATAGATTTTTAAAATTATTAATTAATTATTGTTTACTACCCCCACTGACTCATCATCATACCGAAATCGACAGAATTAACATAACCATCTTGATTAATATCGGCTATGGGTCGGGTTGTATAATTCCAAAATGACATTAGCATTCCGAAATCGACAGAGTTTACCAAATTATCATTATTTAAATCGGCAGATTTATAAGTTTTAGCGCTTGGCAAGTTGGAAATAGCGCCGGTATTACCGCTTGCGTCAATAGCCTTAATTGCAAAATAATAAGTCGTGGCCCCCGTAAGTCCGGTTAGGGTCATCGATTCTGCGCCACCATTTGCTTTTGGCGAAGGCTCACCGGTTGCTTGAGTGGCTAAAGAAAAATTAGCAGCAGTTATTGCGGATGTCGAATATCTTGCATCATAGCTGGCAGCTGTTCCGGAATTGCCATTATCTCCTACTGCAGTCCAATTAAGAGTCATCGACCTGGCATTGATCGGAACTGCCGACAAAGTAGTAATGGGAGCGGGAGAAATTGAGTCAGATGGCGTAGCAGAAGCTTGGGAGCCACTTGCATAATTCAACAGAGCGTCGTGAGAAAAAGCTTTATAATAATATGTGACCCCATTGGTTAACCCTGTATTATTATAACTAGTTCCAATATTATCGTAAACCACAGTACCGTCTGTAGGTGAAGCCGGATATGATCCCGTCTTTCTTAAAATCGTTACACCGGAAAAATCAGCTCCGGGGTTGGTCCAGTTTAAAGAAACCTGGCTATTGCCTGCAGTTGCCGTAAAGCTTGAAACATTCATAGGAGGAGTGCCATCCAAAGCATACCTGCCATTATCAACACCGGAAATAATATCCGTGCCTAGCCCATCGTTTAAAATTATATTGGACTCATTAGTGGAACCAGCAGTAAAATCGAAACTAAAATTATCCGTCGATGGGGCGGAGTCAGATAAACCTTGCATGTTCAAAGTTGCAACCTTTCCATTGGTCGTATTGATCCCCGGAGTAGGAATACCTCGAACAATTTCTATTTTACCATTCACATTATCTACAACATTTCTTGCCTCTGAGGTAAGGATCGAGCCGGAAGTATCAACTGAAACTACCTGAAATAAACTGGGGTTATAATTCAGATATGCAGCCACAGCTACTACGTTTTGGCCATGAGTATTTACTAAAATATCTACCGAATAAGTGCTGCCTACCTTATACGTACCCGTATTGGAACTAAGGCTCAAAGTCGCATTATTTGTATTGCCAACCAGGCTTGCCTCACTCATATAAGGAACCGCCGGAAATATCAAAAGCGTGATTAAACAAAATATGATTAATTTATTTTTTGTTTTTTTTGCCATATAAATATTTTAATTAATGAATATTTTTGACCCCTGAGTTGTACTTAAAATGTTTGTTCCTTTTTTATCATCGATAATGATAGTGGAATAAAGAGAAGATCCCTTTGTAAAATCGAAAGAAATATTTTCTAGAATAGGATTGGTCTTTTCAAGCGCCTTGAAATGGATAGTGGCCACCTTTGCGGCATTATCCCTGACTCCTGGAGTCGGCTTACCTATAGTTATTTTGATCTTGCCCTGTTCATTATTAACTTCTTTTTCCGCATCCATGATAAAAGCGGAATCGGAAGTATCGATCGATACAGCCTGCATCGCGCTTTTATTAAAACTTAAGTAAGCCGCCGTTGCCACGACGTCGCTGCCCGCAGTGTTCACCAAGACATCAACCGTGAATTCATCTCCCACGCTATACCTGCCTTCTTTTGGCGAAACATACAAAAATGATTTCGGCTGTCCCGGAGCTTTCGAATAAAAAGTATCGGCTGGTTCATAATAATTTAACGAATTTAGCAATACGACAACCGTAGAAGTGAGTATAAGAGCAAATGCAACCAATAAATAAACAAAAAACCTTAAATTGCTCATCTTTTGGTTTAGAACTTGAATTATCGCTTTCATGATGTGTTTTTTATTATGGATTAAATAATATCTATTATAACATTTTTAATAAAAATAGGCTATTTTTACATTCCCTTCAAGCGCACATTACCTTGTCCACTTACTCAACAGAATTCCAAAGTCAACGGAGTTGACTATACCATCCTGGTTAAGATCAGATTTGGGTTTGGTTGTGTAATTCCAGAAGCTCATGAGCATGCCAAGATCGACGGAATTGACGATATTATCGGAATTAAGATCGGCAATCGATGAGATAACTTTCTCCAATTTCAAATCATCGAGATAATAGATGTCTCCGGCTGAGGCCAGACCCGGGAAATAGAACCTGAGACGTCCGTCGGTGATGTTATTAGTAAAGCCTGCGGTGGTAAAATCCTGGGTAAAGGCTTGCCAGGAAGTGATAAGGTTGGGGGTAAGGGATAAACCGTAATTAGTGTAAGGAGAAACATTTTTCAGGAGATTTATGGACACATCATGGCCGGTGGAAGAATAGGCGGAAAAAGTTAAGCGATAAGAAGTGTTGGGTTCTAAGGAGATACCCGATTGATAGAACTGCATGTTGGAGCCTACTGTGTTCAGAGTAATCTTAGCAGCTTTGGTCAGCTCGTAGCCGGGAGAGATGGTGGTGTAGGAACCGGTTCCATCGGTGTAAAAAATCCAGGAAGAAGTGCCGAGTTCGAAACCGGGATTGGTGAGAAGATTGGCGGAAGGTACATAAGCTAAAGTGGTGAAGGTGTTGTCGGGAGAAGTGGCTAGATTACCGGATGAATCTTTGCTCTTTACCCTGTAATGATAAAGGGTGGAAGAAGCGAGACTGACCAGAAGCTGGGAATGAGAAGTGGTTAAGCTAGTGTTAATGGGAGTGGATGAACCATAGCTAGTGGTGGTGCCGTATTCCACTTGGGAATCTGAGGATTCATCGGTAGTCCAAGTGATGGTAGCATTGGAAGAAGTGAGCCCGGAAGAAGAGACAGCTGAGATGACGGGAGAGGTGGTGTCAGGATCGGTGATGGTATAGACAGCGGTAGAAATAGCGCTGGGGGTAAGTCCGGTTTTCCAGGCTCCGGCTTTGATAGTGGTAGTGGAAGAAACGGAGATGGGAGAGGTATAGGTTGGGGAAGATTCGGTGGGAATAGAGTTGTCAGTGGTGTAATGGGTAGTGGCGCCAGAGGTGGAAGTGGAGATGGAGACAGATTGAGGGGAAGCATAGGAGCCGGAAGGAGGAGAGAAGGTGGGGGCGGAAACGGAAGTGGCGGATGCACCGCAAAACGAAGACGGAGGATTCGCATGCGCCCATTTATACATGGTATCACTATTAGTAGTACCAAACGCAAGATTTCTTCTGTTGAACGGATACAAATGTTCGTATGCAGATCCGTATTGGCAGGATAATTGCCCTTGGACGCCAAAATTATCATTCGAACCGACGGTTGGGACGGTTTTGCTGTAATTTAAAATCAATCCCATTGCCCAGGAAAGATCTTCGCCAAAAAATGCTTTAGTGCTCGTCATTACCTTCTTCCAGTAATCCATATTGGGTATCCTCAAATCCTCCGACGAATAATAATCCAAATTTCCAGTTTTCATTACATCGGCTATGTTTATCCCGTGCACCACGCTAAACTCATGGTGTCCGCCCCCGCCCAAAAGTACATTCGGATTTTTCTTATTTGTCATATTGAATATTTGCCGGTATCCTGCGAATAATTCTTCCCAGACGTCGCCTTCTACGTCGTATAATTTTCCAAGATTTGGACAATAGGGATTATTCACTAATGATGCCGTTGAATTTGGGGGGCATTTTCCATTAACCTCTAACGAATTCCTAAATTCAGTGTAAATAGCACCTGTTATATCCCAGTTATATTTATCTTTTACGCGTTTTATCAGAACAGGATTATACGAGGGGTTTACATAAAACGGCTCATGCAAATCTATTCCGTCAATATCATAATTTTCAAGAACATATTTAACCAAATCGTAATTATATGCTTTCACTACCGGTTCATCCACCTCAAGCCTGGAACGACGAGTAGCGCAGACACTATTGCTCAAATTTAGATTAGTACATTCATTGTATTTATCCCCCCATAAATATATATTTGCCGTACCATAATAAATCGGATCGTGCCACCAAATTACCTTTATGCCTCTCTTATGCGATTCGCTGATCAAATATCCAAACATATCCCAGCTTGCCCTTGTATCGACTTCTGACTTGGTGTCATATTTATTGTAAAGGTAGTATCCGTTAGGATCGCGAGCCGCCTCAAAATACGCAGCCCTCACGGTAGCCGCAAACGCATCAATATGCATGTACTCAAACTCGTCCAATAAAAAACCAATCCTGGCTTTTAATTCCGCTTCAGTCCAACCGGATTGATCGCCCAGAGGAGGTCCGAGTCTTGTTCCTAATGTTGTGTCCCACACCTGAAGCGTCACTAATCGTTTCCATGGAATATCGACTTTTGCCGCTGATACTGTACCGACATCACTGAATACTAATAATGCTGTTACTAGGATTATTTTTAAGATTGTTATCTTGAATTTTTTAGCCATACATTTAAAATTTAATTATCCAATGATTTAATTTTATTATACCCTAAATTCATATAACCCGGAATGATAATCCAGTAATAGACTAATTATCAAACTGACTTATTCTTATCCCCTACTTTAAAATGCCAATCTTTGTGAATCTCCCTGCGGCAGAGACCACAGGGAGTTATATCATTTTAAATCAGTATTTTAGTTATAATTATTTATTTTTGTTGTTGGAAATTTGCTTGCTCTGCTTAAGCCTTAGCGAAAGCGGGTCATTTCCAATTTCTACCCCCACTTACTCAACAGAATTCCAAAATCAACGGAATTAACTATGCCATCCTGGTTAAGATCAGCTTTGGGTTTAGTGGTATTGCCCCAGGCGCTCATGAGCATTCCGAGGTCCTGCGAATTAACGTAATTGTCGGAATTAAGATCAGCCGGAGATGAGATAACTTTTTC